>JAUUYL010000005.1 GCA_030590485.1 Lentisphaerota bacterium
ACAAGTCCGGCAAAAAAGCAGAATCATTGGGATGGAAGAAGCCAAATAAAGAACAGGTCAAAAGAAGGCTGGGAAAGCTACGGGCTTACAAGTGGAGTTCGTACAAGTATTACGCAGGATATCGGCGTGTGCCGGACTGGCTGACGGTTGATGTTTTGCTCGATCGAGCAAGCGCGACAGATGGGAAACAGAGCCAATCATATAGAAGAGATGCAAAACAGCGAATAACCAAAGGCCTACCGGCAGGTTTTGAAGAGAAGCTTAAAGAAGGCTTTGCGCTGGGCGCTAATAAGTTTTGCGGCAAGGTCCGTAAGTTGGCCAAGGCAAGCCGGGAATCACCCTGCAAAAGCAAGCTTCGTGCGAGAATCAGTTGTGATCAGGTAATTGCAGCCGTTGAGTCGATTAAAGAGGAAAAGTATGATGCATTTGTAAATACGCACGGGGATTGGGGTCGACCGCTTGTGATGTGGGGGATGCGAAATTATTGCGGCATGAGCTTGCGCGAGATAGGCGAGAAGACCGGCGGCAGGGATTACGCTGCCGTCTCGGTAATGCTTAAACGATTTGAGAAGAGGGTGAATGCTGATAAGCTCCTGGCGAAGAAAGCAGAGGAGCTTAGAAAGGTAATGTTGAATGTTGAGACCTGACCCCTATAGTCCTATCTGTATCATGAATAAATCGAAGCCGAGGATATCACTTGTTAACATGCCTTTTGGAGAGCTGGCTGCTTCACCGATAGCTCTCTTGCAGCTGGAAACATATCTCAAGCGTGAGTTTCAGGATAGAATTGATATCCAGATTCACTACATCAACCACGATGCAGCAGTCTTTCTGGACGATCTGTCATTGTACGGACATATAATATCCAACTTCGGATACAGCACAGGATTCGGTGACTGGCTGTTCCGCTCTGTAGCCTTTCCGGATGCCGCAGATAATACTGAAGATTACTTTGGTCTCTATTATACAGCAGATGATGAGATCTCTACGTCTGCCAAAAGAATTGTTAAGAACAAGCGGTCGCAACTGGATGGATTTCTTGATGATATGATCAGTAAATATGATCTGGCTACCGCAGATATCGTTGGCTTTACGTCAATATTTGCGCAGACAACAGCTTCACTGGCGTTGGCTAATAAACTCAAATTGGTGAATCCTGATGTTGTAACTGTTATGGGAGGGGGCGCCTGCATAGGCGGTATGGGCATGGAGTTTGCCAGACAATTTGACAGTATTGATTACGTCTTTTCAGGTCTGGGTTTATGCAGTTTCTCCCAATTTGTCGGCAATTATCTGAAAGACGATATGCCCGCATGCGATGACATCAAAGGTGTCTTCTCGAAAACAAATCAATCAAGTTGGGATGAAAGCGATGTGACATCATGCATGGGTGAAGAGTTGGATATTAACGAAAATCTTATTCTGAATTACGATCACTTTCTTGACAGTTGTGAAGCTACGTTTCCAAATGGAGAGATTCAGCCGCGTCTTCTTTTTGAGACGTCGCGCGGCTGTTGGTGGGGTGAGCGCATGACATGTAGCTTCTGCGGATTGAACGGTCCGTCTATATGTTATCATGCTATGACTTCTGAGAATGCGCTTGAGCATATTCAGGCGCTGATAAAATATCAATCACGCTGTGACTTCTTTGCGTCCGTCGACAACATCATGAAGCCAGAATATATCACTGAGGTGTTTACGAAGATTCAATTGCCTCCTACACATAAGATCCAGTATGAGGTACGTGCTGATCTTAAAGAGAAAGATCTTGAGACGCTCTGTAAAGCTGGTGTGAGTCTTATTCAGCCGGGGATAGAGGCCTTGTCCAGTGATACCTTGAAGCTGATGCGTAAAGGGACAACGGCGTTTAGCAATATACGTTTTCTGAAAGCATGTGCTAAACAGCCGGTCTCATTAGCCTGGAATCTGCTCATATTATCGCCTGGCGAAGATGAGAAGACTTATGAGAAATATCTTGAAGACTTGGATCATTTGACTCATCTACATCCGCCGTATGCCGCGCTTTCTATAGAGTATTTGCGGTTTACCAGATACTTTGAGAATGCTGACGAGTTTGATCTCGATCTACAGCCGGACATGTTTTACAGCCTTATATATCCATACGATGAAGATAGTATTTCGAGGTTGGCGTTTAAGTTTATGGATCACAATTGTGATTATGCGAAGATGCATCATTGGCTGGGGTTGTTGAATGAGAAGATTCAGTCATGGCGGTCACGCTGGTTGAATGAGGATGGGAAGGTTGAGTCGCAGCTTGTGTTTGTTCAGGGTGATGCAGTGGTGTATGATTCACGTACTGGTGAAGTGGTAGAGCATGAGATTTCTGAATCGGCGGAGCAGGTGTTGCGGGTGCTGGACTGGCCGATGGCTGTGGATGATTTGGCTAGAGAGTTGGATGGTGTTGATGTGGTAGGTGAGGTTGAGTATTTGTATGAGCGTGGATTGTTGTTTGAGGAGTATGGGCGGTATATGAGTCTGGTGACACTGGAACCCATTGGGGTCACAGCCCTTAAGATAAAAGATTGACGAAGCTTTTGAATGTTGCCATGTTGCTGAGGCTGTATATTTCTTGCGGAAAAGGCGATTATTCATTACATTTATAGGCGTTCTTGTCAGCATGTCTCATTTGACGAAGCAGATTATCGATTTTTTTCGAGAATATTGTAACTTTTAGAGGGTTTTGAGACATTTATTTAATGAATAGAGGTAGGATAATATAAAGGGTAGCAATATGCCTCCATCAAAATTCAAGACTGAACTTGCTCGAATAGGCAATACCATGAACCGCTGGAAAGCGGAGTTGCGGTTTGTATTGTTTTGCGCCGGTATTGTGACAATACTCGGAATATTCAGTTTCAGTGATATTTATGTACAGTATCAGCGTTTGGGGCGAGTAAGCATTTGGCTTGTTCTGATAGGGCTGATGTTTGCGGCGTCCAGGTTCATGGCGAAGTGTTATACCGAGAAGCATTCAACCATGGGCATGGCGGCGGTTGTTGAGCTGGCATTTCCTGAGCTGGATAATCACCTTATCAACTTCCTTCAATTTTCTCAGGACAATGATGGGGATCCTTTCAAGCGGGCATACTTGCAGCGTGGCGTACCTGAATGGAAAACGGTCAGAGTGGGGAACATGAAGAACAAGAAGATTCATAACAGGGCGAAGCTGGTGCTTGCGATGACTGTTGTGCTTCTTTTGGTTCCGTTTTTCTTTAACGGTCAGGCTTATGGGGTTGCTATATGGCGGATACTCAATCCGTTCTCGAATGTGCAGCCTGTCAGTCAAACTCTGATTCTTTCGGTAGAACCTGGTGATGGTTCGGCTTTGCTCGGTGAGTCTTTGATATTCAGGTGTAATGTCATGGGGAAGAAGGGGCATGAGATTCATTTGGACCTCAAGCCTTCTGATAATGATGCTACCATATATTCGCTTGGCGCGGTTCATACGGAAGGCACAACGAACAGCTTCAGGTATACACTAAAGAAAGTAACAACGGACGTAAAGTACCGTTTCAGGGCTGGCGATGCTCCGTCTCCCCAATGGTACCAGATTAAGGCGCGCACACCGCTGGCGTTGTCTGAGGCTACCGTCACGGTTGATCCTCCGGGATATACTCGCGCTAAGGCTCAGAAGTATGACGGGCTCAGCGATGATATCGTTATTCTGCAGGGTTCGGAGGTCGAGTTGACGATAGAATGCAACTCGGAGCTTAAGGATGCCACGCTTGTGGTTCAGGATCGGGAGCCGATAAAGCTTATGAAGACAGGCGAGAAGAAGTGGCAGGGTGCAGCACGCATAGATGCTGGCGGATCACTCAGGATAGAGGCCAACGACATTTATGGTGATGAGTTGGAGAGCAACATTAAGTACACGCTTGTTGCTGACGATCCTCCTTCGATTGAGGTCATATCGCCGAGGGGCAAGACTATGTTGACTGGGGCCTCTGATCCACTGATAGAATTTGCCGTGGTCGATGATTATGGTCTCAGCAAAATCACAATTGAGCACCTCAGTCGTGATTCAGCAGGTAAAACGTCTGGCACAGCGATTGAGAAGTGGGAATTGAGAGACGCTAGAGATTTTAGTGAGCTATGGCGACATAAGCTTAATGGTTCGGGTGAAGATCGGACTATGACGTACAGGATTGTTGCTCATGACAACAATCCGTATAAGGACCAGCTGGCAAGGTCGCAGTCTATTGTGTTTAATGGCATGAGCACTAAAAATGCGACTAAGATTGATGACAAGTTGAGGGGGCAGGCGTCTGGAACTTTGAGCAAGATAATCAATATTCAGCGCAATAATATTGATGCCACCAAGAGATATCAGCAGGATCTTACTAAATCGATTTCTGCTCAATGGACAGAGCTAGCCACGCGTCAGACCCAGATAAGGACTATTGCAAAGGAACTTCTTCGTAATCCGACAAAGCCGCTTGGTGCTCTTACTGATAGGATCAGTAAGTGTTATATGATCGATATGCCGGAAGCCGTCAGTTTGTTAAAGAAGGCGACTTCGCCTGATCAGTTGACTCAGGCGAAAGCGGTGCATGGTGCTTTACAGAAAGAGGAAAAGATATTGAGAGCGCTGATGTCTGCATCGGCAGCCATGAACCAGGTGAAGACCCAGCATAAGATATCGACTCTTACGGCGATGCTTAGCCGGATAATCAGCGGAGAAGCTTCAGTCATAATGAAGACGAAGACATGTCTGAAGGTTTCCGTAAATGTTGCCGCGACTCTAGTTGATAAACAGGAAGACCTTGGCGGGGATCTTTCTGAATTCATTATTGCTTGCAATGCGGAAGCAGGGAAGTTGGGCGCAGATCAGCGGCAGTATATTGACACGCTTCATGCCGTTGCCAAATTGTGCAACGACAAAATGATAAAATCCGATATGATGGTTGCGACAGATAAGTTGGATTCAAATAAACCAAAAGAAGCTTTGCCGACAGAGGAGAAAGCTCTTGCCAAGCTCAAGGAAGTCCGCGCCGAATTTGAGATGATCAAGGCGGGCATAGAAGATGAACGTCTTGAAATGATGCAGGATGTCATGCAAGATCTGGGCGATAAGGTCAGTGAGGCTACTACGTTGAAAGCATTAGCGCTGGAGTCGATGGAAGCTATGGATCCAAATGAAAATAAGAACGACAAAGAAATGGATATGCTGGAAGGCGAGCTTGAGGAATTAAACAAGAATCTTAAGGAGTCCATGTTGGACGTTCCTGCCGACCTGAACATTTTCATGGATCTCAATGTGGCTAATGATTTGGTTGAAGATATAATTTCTATATTCGAAGAAGTCGAGCAGGCGCCGGGTTCGGAGGCTGCACTTGAAAATCTGACTAAGCCTCAGGAATTTGTGACTGCCAAAGAAGCATCGATAGCGGAAGCCATGGAAGAGGTGGAGGGTGCGTTAGACGAAGACCTGGAACAGTGGCTTCTCAATGCGCCGAATACGCTTGCGGTAATCACGGAAGCTTTGGATCAGGAGGAGATGCCGGAAGAGGGCATGGCACTTGGAGCCTTAAAGACAGAAGTAACTGATATTATAAGTGATCTGTTGGATCAAAGCGAGGATCCTGATGATTTGGATCTGGCTGAGGATTCGCCTACTAACAAGGCTTTGCCGGATCCGCCGGTAGGTGGTCCGGTTGTGGCAGGTGACTTGGCAGGTTTTGGTGCAAAAGGTGTGTCCGGTAATGAGAAGCCGGAGCATAAGGAGCAGGATGGTCGTTCAAATGTTGGTCGCCAGGGCATGAGTAATGGTGAGTGCGCAGCTGGTTCGGGAACGATACAGGAAGGTGATCCTAACATTGAAGAGCGGCGTACTGATGACCCGACGCAGGCAGGACAGGTTGATCTTGACGGTGAGGCTGACACTAAGGCTACAGGCGGCGGTAAGCTAGGTACCGGTAAGGGCGACGAATATGGAATGCAGGGCGGTACAGAGAGAATGGATGGCACTGAGGGGCCAGGAACTCAGGAAGACCTTGAAAAGTTGATGGCGAAGTGCGAGAACACTGCTGCGAAGGCGACCATGAGCGGGGTTAAGACTCAGGCGTTGAAGCAGGCGGCTCATTATATGCGTCAGGCGAGGGATGCTATTGTGCAAAAACGTCCGTTGTACGAGATAGAAGAATTCAAGAAGCAGGCGTTGGCTTCGCTCAAGCGTGCGGAGACACAGCTTGATGCCCGCGTAGACCTGACTTTGGACAGCGATATGGAAGTAATCTCTCTGGAAGACGTTCTCGATTCCGGCTCAGATAACGCTCCAGAAAGATACAGAGATCTGGTTGCGGAATACTACAAGACGCTCAGCGAGGAGTAGAGAGGTGTGAGGGGTCTGAAGAGAGTTCTGTCAGTGATATCATGTTTAATGTTGCTGGCATGTTCCTGCGCAAGGCAGGAAGACCACACGGTAAAGCCACTTAATGAATGACCCGCCAGTCAGTTGCATGTATTTCTTAGAGGTCATGCCGGGACAAGTGAATGATGATTAATTAGAAATGAGTACAGAGTGCAAAATAAAGAACCTTGCTGAGCTGAGGTTGGAGTGTGATCGGCTGGGGCTTGAGATGCCTCAGGAAGAAGATATTTCTGTCTTGTTTGAAGATGTTGACTTGGGTGGTGTAACGCTATCGAACAGATTCTGTGTTCAGCCTATGGAGGGTGCTGACGCGGATATGGATGGCGCACCCGGGGAGCTGACTTTCAGGAGATACCGTCGTTATGCGAAAGGCGGGTTCGGGCTCATCTGGGTGGAGGCGACGGCGGTGACAGGTGAAGCGCGCTCAAATCCCAGCCAGCTCATGTTGACGCGTGGCAATGTTGATGCGTTCAAGGACTTTATTTCTGCTGTGCGTGAAGCCAGTGATGTTGATGTGAAACTGATCATTCAGTTGGCGCATGCGGGCAGGTTTACCAATCCTGAGGGCGTTCTTGATCCTGTGTCAGCGGTTGGGGTTACGGACGAGTATCTTGATGAGATGCAAGGGTGGTATCTGGAAGCGGCGAGGCTGGCTGCGGAATCTGGTTTTGACGGAGTGGATGTGAAGAGCTGTCACAGCTGTCTGGTCTCCGAGCTGATGCATCTTGAGGGGCGTGAGGGGAAGTATGGCGGGTCGTTCGAGAACAGAACACGGTTTCTTGTTGAGACGGTCGCGAAGATACGGGCGGAGTTTCCGGAGATTCTGGTTACAACCCGTATGGGTGTGACTGATATACCTGAGAAGATCGATGAGGCTGTTAAGCTTGCGAAGGTATTGAAAGAGCAAGGCATGTCGCTTCTGAGTGTTTCTGTAGAAAATACTTATATATGTACTGATGTGGGGAAGGGTGATGTTGATGTTGACGAAGAAGATGAGCCTCTGACGGTTCTTGCCCGGGTGATGGATGTGACGGGGAAGGTGCAGAAGGCTGTTTCGGGCGTGGCTGTTGTGGGCGGCTCATATAGTTGGTTCAAGCATTTAGGGCCGCAGGTGGCGGCTGGCATGATCAAGAGTGGTGCCGGAAGTATTGCAGGAATGGGGCGCGGTGCGTTGGCTTATCCTAATCTGGTGCGAGATGTTTTTGATAGAGGTGCGATGCGTCCTGCCGATTGTTGCATCACCTGTTCATCATGTATTCAGCTATTGCGTGATGGAGGTAAGGCTGGATGCGTTATAAAAGACAGTGATGTGTATGCGGGCGAATACCGGTATAGACGTCATTATTCTGCAGAGAACCTGAAGAAAGAAGCGGGACGGTGTCATGATTGTGCTAATGCGCCCTGCATTGAAGCTTGTCCGGCTCGTATAAATGTTCCCGGGTTCATTAAGGCGTTTGAGCGGGGTGATATGGCGGGGTCGTACGGGATATTGAGTGAATCGGACGTCTTGCCTGCGGTTTGTTCTGAGCTGTGTCCTGTTTCTATGATGTGTGAAGGGGCTTGCATAGAGACGCATCTCAGCGGGAGTGCGATTCCCATACATGATATTCAATACGCGGTAAGTAGTGCGGCAATGCGGGCGGGCCTGGTTGGGGTGGATTTGCCTGACAGTAAGTCGGGCAAGACGATTGCTGTTGTCGGGGCTGGTCCGGCAGGCATAGCGGCGTCTGTAAAGTTGCTGGAAAAAGGGCATGAGGTAGTGATTTACGAGCGTGAGAAGCAGTTGGGTGGAACACCCAGGATGATTATAGGTGCAAGGTGTTCGACAGCAGGTGTTGAGGCTGAGGCTATATTGCAGCCGGCACTGCGGGCTGGTGTTTTGCAGATTCGGTATGGCGAGGAGCTTGGCGAGACGATTACTTTGGCTAAGCTGAGAGATGATTATGATGCCGTTTTATTGGCCATGGGATTATGGGCTGAACTGTCGCTTGATGAGGATGTTGATTCAGATGCGGTAGTTGATGCGATAACGTTCTTAAAGAAGGCAAAAAACGGAGAATTGGTGACAGTTCCTTCACGTGTTGCCATACTCAGTGGTGGTGACTGTGCGATGGATTCGGCTGTTACGGCAAAAGAGCTGGGCGCCGAAGAGTTGTATATAGTTTATGGCGGGACGTTGTCGGAGATGCATTGGCATATGAACGACTCATGGTTTAGGACTGAAGGTGTGACATTTATGAATCTTACTGATCCTATTGGTTATGAGGTGGGGTCGGATGGAAAGCTGAAAGGGTTGCGGATAAACAGAGTGAGTTTTGGGTCCGCAAATCCGATTCCAGGCGGTGAAGATATTTTGGGTATTGATATGGTTATAGAGGCAATGGGCCTGGGTGTTGAGGAAAAACTCAAGGGTGAGCTTGATGAGATAGAATTTTCCGAGTATGATTTGATCAAGACGGTGGATGATAATCTCTTTGATACAGGTGTGGAAGGGGTGTTTGCCGCTGGTGGAGTGATCAATGGCGGCGCTTCGGTTGCGCAATGTGTAGCAGAAGGGATGAAAGCTGCCGCAGAAATACATGCTATGTTGTAACCTTATCGAAGTGAGAATACATTCATTAGAGTAAGAGTAAGAGTAAGAGTAAGGGTGGGGTTGGATATGAAAATAGAGAGTTGTAAGAGGTTGCCGGGAGGCAAATCAGAGACGCCGGAAGATACTATTGCCCGGCTTGAGCCCATTATCTGGGGTATGCACGAATACCGCTATATAGATCAGAAGGTAGATGAGCACCTTTACTGGTCGGCGTTATTTGTTGATGAGTTGAATTTTCGTTCGATGGGGAAAGGCACGTCACCATTGTTCAGTAAGGCGGGAGCATTGGCAGAGGCGGCTGAATGGTTGACATCCACGGAATTGGGGATGCTGCCGGGTTATGTGACGGGGCATCAGGATGATATGACAGATCCGATGGAGATCGAGGAATTGATTTCGCATGTCGCTTCGGTAACGCCTGAGATCATCAAGCAGATAAAGGATGATGAAGTAGGCCAGCATTGGGTCGACGGATATTCCTTGATCGATAACAAGAAGGTAAAGGTGCCCATAGAATTTGTGCGACGTATAAGTGGTCCTAGTGGGCTTGCTGCGGGCAACCATAAGGAAGAGGCGATGGAGCATGCCATGGGCGAGGTATTTGAGCGTCGGGCGCACATTACGGTACTTAGAAACAAGATGGTCATGCCGACAATCGATATAGATACGATTGATAATCCTCTTATCCAGGAGCATATCGCCTTTATTCGTGATCAGGGTATAGATGTTATTATAAAAGATCTTTCGTTTGGCGGGGAGCTTCCCTGTGTCGGTGCTTATTTTCTGGATCATAATATACCGGAGGAGTTTCAGTTCCATCACTTCTTTAAGGTCGGTGCTTCGTATGACAAGGAAGAGGCTTTGATAAGGTGTTTTACGGAATATACGCAGGGCCGCAATAGAGATGAATTCATAAAAAACGACAAGGCAGAGCAGGATAGGATCTTGTGCCATGATTTCCGGCGGATAAAATGCATGGAAGAAGATGAGGATAACTACATATCAGCATTTATGTTCGGGTTTGTTCCGAATCTGAAGGCCGATTATATGTGGGAAGGTGAAGTTGTCCCATTTGATAAAGGTGTCAGGTATGATGATTATCTTGACGATATTAATCATTCTATTGAATTATTCAAGAAACTGGGGCGGGATTGCGTTATTGTGGATTATACTGATCCAAAGATAGGTTTTCCGGTTATAGAGGTGATTTCGCCAGCATATTCGGACGTTTTGCCGTATCATCCTAAAGATAGTAATGTTTTGTTCAAGCACTGGAACCGTGATGACGGGATGAGTTCCTACAAAAGATGTTGATTTCTGTAACCTTTTGGCTGTCGGGCGACATTATAGGTATGAAAGCAGGAAAACAGACAAGAAAACGGTTGATTTTATTAGGAATATTGAGTAAGTAAGATATCAAATAAGGAGAAATAAAGTGAAAAGAAATTCAAGAATGGTTGGTCAGCTTCTTCTGGCTACATTGTGTACTGGTACAGTATTGGCTGGTAGTGGTGCTGGCGAAGCAGGTTTTGTTGCGCCGCCAGCGGATAGAAAACTTCCGCCTCCTCCCCCTAGATCTGTAGCTTCGGCTGAGACGATGATAGCATGCTGCTGTTGCCCTGTTACGCCTATGGCACAAACAGAAGCTAAAAAGCCGCCAATGCCGCCTGTTGCTATGACGAAGATCAAGCACTAGAGGCGAATTGCGTTTCGATGTGAATTAATACGGACGGCGAGCATGCTCGCTGTCCGTTTTTTTATCAAGTGGTTCCGGGGTGGGGGGATGATGAGAAGATTTTTAATATTACAGAGTTCGTGTTTTGTTCTTTTATCTTCGGTGGTATTTGCTGAATGGCATGTTGCTGATGCCCCGCTCAGGGCTACTGTTGCCTTGCAGGGGAGTCCTTCACATTCAAGCGCTGGTCATATTCTGGTTATTCCTGATGGCGGTATATTGCCGGGCTCGAAGGTGGATATTGTTACAGGAGCCGGAGCCAAGCTGAAGAGCGCGCTTTTGTGGCATAGCCGTGCCAATGGATTGGTTGTTGTATTTGGTGGTGGTAGTAGTAGTGATAAGATTTATGCCTATATTTCATCGGGTAAGTCTCCAATATGGACACCGGCCTCCGGCTTGACACCCAGCCCGTATTTCGCTACGGACCCCACTATTGCTAATATTTCTGCGGCTAAGGCGTTGGCGGCTATGGGACCAGTGAAGCCGACGGTATATTTTGGCAAGATGCAGTCGTATTCTGTTAACCGGTTCTCTGCAGGTTACGTTGTGAATGATTTCTCAGGGCGGCCCGTTCCTTATTCGGTGTATGCGCTCACCCATCTTGCTATTAGTGAAGCAGGAAAAGTATTTTTCTCGCCTGAATTTGGGCCTGGCGCCAGTGCGGAGGTTCGAATCAATGGAAAAGTCATAGGCCGAAACAAGGTGCATTCTGCATGGGGCGGCGTTGGCGACCACGTTGATCTGACGAAGGGCGTACACATATGCGAAGTGTTTTATTCTTGTGCGAAACCGCCAGCAAAGCTGAAAGGTTCTGGGTATATGTTTTTGCGGATAAAGCTGCCTGGTGAGAAGTATAAAGACCTGGATGGTGTCTGGGGTGACAAACCTCCGCCGGGGTGCAAGAAGGGGGAGCCGCAGAGTGCCAGTCGCATAATCAGGTCCTCAGAGGTAGTCAAGTCCGGCAAGTGTAAGGTAAGGGGTTTTGAGCGCAAGAATGGCATGCCTGTTGCGAGTTTTTCAGTTACAGCGATGGAGAGTTGCTTTGGTCTGGCAGACGGACCACCTGCAATTGTTTATCAACTCAAAGCGAATGCGGAGGGTAATCCGGAAGATACGGTATATACATGGAAGTTTGCTGATGGTGGTCAGAGTGAAGGAACATCGGTGGTGCGGTTTTTTGATGGATTCAGGGAACATAAAGTCATGCTGATTGCCGAGTCCAAGACGGGCAAGTCGTCATGTGCAATTCCGTTCTATGGTTATACGGATGTCTCGTCTAGTTTGGATAACTCCAGAAGCAGGAGCGCTTTTAGAAGTGCGTTTCTTGGAACTATCAGATCTTTCCCGTCTGACAAGGATGCTACAGCAATGTGGAGTCCGAACATGTGGGCATGTTTCCATGCATCTCAGGAGCTTGGCAAAGGTGAAGCTTTGCTGGCTGATATTCTGACCAAGAGATGGAAGCAGTTCAAGGCCAGGATGACAGAGCATCAGCAGGAGATGCTGAAGATAAAATTCTTCCAGTTTATTTCTTACTTTAACACAGAAAAGGCATTCGCCTGGTTAAAGCAGGCTGAGCGGGCTACGCCGGATATGGAAGAGCGTAAGCTCATGAAGATCTGGATGGCTGAGGTTTACATGTATCAGCTCAATGATTTTGAGAAGGCAAAGCGGCTGTTGAAAGAAGTTGCCCGTAGCGGCAGAGGCAGTGATGCTGCGGCTTTTGCAAAGATCAGATTAGGCGATGTGGCCTTTCTGGAGCGTGACGTTAACATGGCAAACACGTACTGGGGTGCAGTTCAGAACAATGTTGATGTTAGCGAAGATTTACTTGGCGGCAAGACAGGTGGCAAGACGTTAAAGTTGGCGAGTGGGTTGAGAAAGCCGAAGTCGCGTGCAGAAAAAGAAGCTGAACGGAAAGCGGCCGCAAGAACGAAACAAAAGAATAAAGGCGGTTTTTCCAGTGCCATAAAGAGCGGAAATACTGGTGTACCAAGCTGGAGGCAAGCGGCGGTAATGGATACAACGATGGCAACGGAGGTCATCAGTCTCATGGAGCAAGGGTTCTGGGATGAAGCGTATGTGAATCTGCACCGCTGGGAACGGGCTTTTCCGCTTAGCAAGATGTCCGGCGATTATATTATTCAGGATGCGCTTTACTATGAGAAGACAGGGAATGTGAAGCGGGCGCGGGCTTTGCTTGTGGCGTATTGTGACAATGTTGAGGCCTCGGCATTTCTTGCTAATGCTGTTGGGAATCTTTTGTCACTTATGATTAATGCCAGAGACGAGGAGAAAGTGGTCAAGGAGTTTTGTGAAGTAATGAAGAAGCGGTTCGAATTTCATCCTCTTGCTGAACGTTTGAATGATATGTTAAGTATTTATGGAGCTGATGGTGTTAAGCGTGAATTTATCAAGGTGGAATTCTAGGAAGATTATTATGAGTAAATGGAAAGCAATTTGGTTGGTGGCTTTGGCGGTGCTTGTTGTTGCAACGGTTCTTGTGCCTGTTGCGATGGGATTTAAAGATAGCGGGAATGCGAACGAGCGGATCTTTACGAAAACTGTTCCTTCGGCTTCTGGCGGGATCAAGGGAACTATTGCAAGTCCTAATGAGCCAATCCAGAGGATAGTGGCTATGTGCTATGACAACACCAAGGCTTTGTATAAAGGCTCATTTGATAGCAACGGCAACTTCTCGTTTCATAATCTGCCAGCGGGTGTTTATGATTTGGTTGTGATATATCCGACATCCTGCTACGAAGGGCTTCAGCTGATGAGGCGGGGCGAGAGAAGCACGCTGACGAAGACGGATATGATAAAGGTCAATCATACTGTTGAGAAAGCAGAAAAATTCTGGCGTGTTAAGACAATCTTCCGTCTAGAGGGGACGACAGGTACGGGCAATGAATGCAGGGCATTTGTAAGGATGATGAAGGATAATGAAAGGAAACGGTGGAAATTTGTTTATAAATTGATGATCTTTAAGGATGTAGGACCCGGCTGGCAGGTGAAGAAGACTCGGGAGATATATTATCACTGGGTACCCCAAGCGCAAGAAGCTGTGTACCCTAAAGTATCTTTTTCTAAGGATATAAACCGTATACGCGTCTCTGATTATGTGAAGGATATAGGCAAGATATATTTAATAAAAGCTAATTGATATTTTCAATCCGGCTTGATACATTGGAAACACTATGGCAGAAATAATTTTTACAACAGGATCATTTTCCGGGCAACAGTTAGAACTTCCAGAAACAGGTATTATTCTTGGTAAGGGTGAGGGGTCAGACCTTGTTCTTGACGACGGTATGGTTTCCGGGGCGCATATGCAGATTCGCATGGAGGAGGGTGTCTGGTGCGCTTTTGATTTGGACAGCACGAACGGCATTATCGTCAATGGCGAGGAGACCAAGGCTGCAAAGCTTCATACGGGTGATACAGTCACTCTTGGCGAAACTACTTTTACATTTCAGGGCAACGGTGAGTCTCTAGCTGCTGAAGAGGCTACGCCAGTAACGGAGGAAGCACCTGCTCTAGAAGAAGCACCTGTTGCGGAGGAAGCACCGGCACCTGAGCCAGCACCGGAAGCACCTGCGGTTGTAACGGATTCTAAAACAGGCAACAGTTCATTATCGACCACTCAGGCGACAGAAGAGGATGTTGACCTTGTTAAGAAGATGAGTGAGCTTACTGTGCACATTCGTCGGGAAATCGGTAAGGTCATTGTCGGTCAGGTCGAAATGGTTGACCGTGTTTTGATGTGTATGATTGCTGGTGGTCACGCTTTGTTGATCGGATTGCCTGGTATGGCTAAGACGCTTACGGTTATGACTATTGCTCAGGTATTGGACATGGACTTTAAGCGTGTTCAGTTTACACCTGACTTGATGCCTACAGATATTGTTGGTTCGGATGTTATTGAAACCAACGCGGAAACTGGCGAGAAGGAATTCCGTTTTATCAAGGGTCCGATATTCTGTAATCTTCTGCTTGCTGATGAAATTAACCGTACTCCGCCGAAGACGCAGGCTGCTCTGCTTGAGGCTATGCAGGAGAAGCAGGTTTCAGCTGGTACTACGACTTATAAGCTTGATGCGCCGTTCTTTGTATTGGCTACTCAGAACCCGATTGAGCAGGAAGGTACATATCCTCTTCCTGAAGCGCAGCTTGACCGTTTTATGTTTAATATCTGGGTAGATTATCCGTTGCAGCATGAGGAAGAGATGATTATTGGTGCGACGACTACAGGTGGGATTGGCAAGCCTGAGAGAATTTTGACCAAAGATCAGGTTCTTAAGCTTCAGAAGGTTGTGAAGAAGATTCCGGTTTCTGACCATGTTGTTAAATACGTGGTGAAGCTTGTGCGTGCGACCAGGCCGCAGTATGAGGAGACACCAGAGGTTATCAAAAAATATATCGGTACTGGTGCCGGGCCTCGAGCCTGTCAGAATCTTATCATGGCGGCTAAGGCCAGAGCAGTTCTGGATGGTCGTATTCACGTGAGTTGCGCTGATATTCGCGAGTCGATGGAGCCGGTAATGAGGCACAGGCTTGCGCTTAACTTTGCCGCAGATTCAGAAGGTTTGAAGTCGACTGACATTGTTGATCAATTGATCGAGCAGGTCAGCGAGCCTGGCGAGGCGGACTATGCTCCTCGTCCAGCATCAGCTCCTGCTGAGGCGGTAGCCGCACCACCTGCAGCAGCGCCGGAGGCGCCCGCCGCTGCTACTAAGCCTAAGGGTAGGAGACGGCGCAAAAAATAGTGTAGTCTTTGCATGTTACGCCCGTATACTGGGGGTCCCTGTTTCGTTGTGCCGATTATTTCTTCGCGACTGTTTCGTCAGGGTTATCTTTATGTCTCAAGGTCAGTGCTATCTGATTAGATAGTTCCTGGCTGTTTTGGGCTGCATGCAGATCGTCAAAAGTCAATATCGCGAGGTCATTTTTCTTAATGAAGAAGTACTTACAGCGGAAAATACTACCGTGTGTTGCTGTGTAGGTGTAGCCCTTGAGTCCGGAATAGGTTTTGAAGGCACTGAGGTCAGTTGCGGTCGCCGTTGGATATTTTGTTGTCCAGGCTGAGCGTTCTCTGATGACATAATCAGACAGTGAAAACTTGGAGACATCGCTGAACTCTTTAGCATTGAGGCTGAATGCGGTGTTGACCTTTTTGTCCTTTGATGTTGATTTAAAGTTGGCCACACGGACATTTATATCTTTTGAATCCTGCGTCAATGAGTATTTTCTGGGGACCAAAGTACTCCACCCTATCAGCTTATTACCGTTTGCGTTGCTTGTGAACACTTGCCATTTACCTGGTATGACACGTACATCAAGACCTTGTTTGTTTATTACAACGTCTACGGGTGTTTCTTCAACGAAGAGTGCTTGCATATCTGTTTCATCAGTCCTTAGGGCTCGAGTTTCTTTCAGGTTGACGCATTGTTCGGATATGGCTCTTTCCCCGAAAGATCCTGTGGCGTTTATGATATTGTTAATCTTCAGAATGGCAGTTTCCTTGGCGGGGAAAAAGACTCGCACAATGGCCATGTTATTTGTGATTGTTTCCTGAAGAAATATGGGCATTTCCTTCCCGTTGGAAAAGAATGCTGTGGCGTTCCAATGGGTGGGGCCGATATTTTCTCCAACTGTCACTTTTGAGCAGACTGATTTGCCTGTTGTATCGAACTTTTTCCAGATTTTTGTGACTTTTGGAATAGCTGAGACTTCTCTTGCGCTTTCTCTGGTCAGTGCAAATTGCATGGACTGCTTGATTGCTTGGACGATCATATTGACGTCGAAACCGCTTGATAGCGATGCTGTCGCATGGTAGTAACCGGGTTTTGTTTGTTTTGAAATAGTGAATTTCTCCACCTTGGCAGTTTTCAGTGCGCTGTATTTATGCAGGGAGGCGGTCAATGGCTGCAAGTAGTTGTCCATTATCATACGCGCTTTCATTTTCGGAATGCCCGTGAAATCAGTCATCTGTGAGACATTACGCTTTATCTGCAGCTTGTATGTCTTGTTATTTGAGTAGAAGGCATTAACCTGGCGGACTCCATTTTTGCCGCCCTTGCCCAAGGTGACGCTCATTAGGCTTACGGACTGACCGCCGATAACAAAGTGAGGAAGTGAGGTTTCTTGCGTAATAGTCGTTATGATCTCTTTCTTAATTGAGCTCGTGTATATGGTTTCCATGAGAAAAGCCGGACCTGCTGAGAAAAGAGTCGAGAGGGCAATCCCGAGTGCCATAAATAATGAAGGCATACGAGTTGGGCTGTTTTTCAGTCCTTCGTTCGTAAAAATACTGGCACCTGCAAGGATTCCGGGTGCGATGGGTAGATACACGATAACCCAGGCTGGAAGCAATTTAAATTTCATGCTGATAAAGGCAAGCAGGCCGTGGATCAGTAATGTGCAGACAAGTGCGGTTAGTGCTGTATAGAGCCAAGCCATGATGCCTTTGTAGCCGGGTTTATGTTCCCGCTCCCGCTGTCCCCGGCCTGCCCATACGACTCCTGGCGTGCCTGTTCCTGGTGCGCCTGGAGGTGGCGCGGGACTTGCGTCTGGGGCAGGGGCGGGAGCACCAGCGACAATAGTCTGGCCGCAACTCGGGCATTGTATTTGCATCCCGGTGGCTGAGTCGTCAATCTGGTATGGTTTGTTGCATAAATTGCAAGTAGACTGGATCATATGTATGCTTCCTTTCTGGGGAAACAAGATATCGCTTAAGGGGTAAATTGTACAGGAGAAAGTAAGATCAGCCCGGACGAGGCAAACATCTAGCTGAGGCTTTGCAGGAGTTCCAGGGCTTTGTCTGCGGCATCTGGCGGGAGAGTGCCCAGTCCGCATGATGGTGTTAATATCAGCTGTTTTCTAAGTAGTTCCTCGGGGATGCCTTTTGATGCAAACAATGCAATCAGTTCATTCAGTCTTTTCCGGAGGCTTTCTTCTGTTTCGTTGTCAACTGGAACCGCATCGGCGGTATGGCCGGCTGTAGGAACTATTCCCCATGCTAGGTAGCCGCCCTTGTTTAGGAATGCTTGGATTTCTTCGGGATACAGTGCTACCTTCTCTCCGTAGAAATATGCGTCAAATGCTATGATGTCAACATCAGTCTTCGTGAGCAGGCCCCAATCCATATTGCCGCAGCAATGTATTCCGGCGGCAGCTCCTTTTGCCTGGACGGCGTGAATCAACTCGTTCAGGGACTCGATGACTTCATCATCCTCGATGGAAATGTAAGTGGGTGTTCCAAGTGCCGAAAGAATTGGTTCGTCAAAAAAGATAATGGCATTTTCTGCATATTTTTGCAGTTGTTCAAGTTGCCAGAGTGCCTTCATGGTTAGACCTTTCAGGACAACATCCTTGTATTCGGGATTAAACCATACGGGTTTCATGTCCTGATCGTTCAGCGTGAGTCCGAAGGTGAAGGGCCCCGTTATCTGACCTTTGATCAGTGGCAGTTTTTCACCCGAAGACTCGAGGGTCTTGAGGAAGCGATGCAATCCGGCGGCATGGATTTCTGATATAGCGAACGCATCAAGGTTCTCGGCAATGAAATTCTCGTAAAATGCAGCTATCTCGTTCAGTAGTCCGTCTTCGAGTTGCACCCATGTTTTCTTCTCATTTTCGTCTATTACTATACCGGGGAAACCCTCGGAATACTGAGGAACCATGGTTTCCTTAAAAGACTGCTTTGGCAGTTGGCACCATGTTGGTATGGAAAGTGGGTGTTGGCTCAGCGCGGAAAAGGCCTTTTCCGGTGAGTCGTAGGGCATGCTGCCAATCATTGTCGTTGAGCTTGGAGTCACGTTAAACATCCGCATACATTACCCTATGAAT
Source organism: Lentisphaerota bacterium (assembly GCA_030590485.1). GTDB lineage: Bacteria > Verrucomicrobiota > Kiritimatiellia > UBA8416 > JAUUYL01 > JAUUYL01. The sequence continues at coordinate 18,568 of JAUUYL010000005.1, forward strand.
AATTCATATCAAGACAATTAATAGCGGAGAAGAGACCTGTTTTCTCATTAGTGAGAAGGTTCTTTTTCTAAACCCCCTTATTTAAGGGGGTTTCTCTCCGCTTGGCACGGAAAACGCTTATATAGATACTTATAAAGGGAGGGTATAGAGATTATGTCAGTGTTGACACACGTTATTAGGGAAAGACAGAGGTGGCATCATTTGTGTGAGATCACAGCCGACAAGAGGCGTTCGCAAGCGAATTTTGATTGGATTTTTTATGTTGCCGTAGCAGTTCTGTTGTACATGTATAGAATAGAGGTCCTCGGTTTTCTGACTAGGTTTGTCGAGGGGGTGTAGTTTAAAGTTTGCGTTCTGCGACTTATGGTTCTTCACTTACGGTTTTCACGTTTCTTGCGTTTTGTGTGGCAGGTTTATCTTTTACGGCCGCGGCGGGGATTTCCTTGACCACCAAATTCTCGATAGGTTTCGGTATTTCATATTCTTCCGTTGGTGCGGCGATATACCAATATTTGTCAGGGAATGAGAGTAGAGAGTCGTACGGATGTATCATGAATGAAAACTTGATGTCCTTATCAAGTATCACCCTGTGCGGAATACGCTGACTTTCTGGTCCGCATGATCCATTGCCAACCCCGGCGTGCTTGTAGTCGATGCTGAGATAAACGTTATCTGCTGCTGGCAGTTCATATGGGTGCTTTGCTTTCTCCAGATCTTCCCGTGAATAGTTCAGGACTGTTGCGGAGAACGGCTTGTCCAGAGCGGTGATGATCATCCCTCGGCAGAATTTATCAGTCAGTCCGATCCAGCGCACACCTTCCTTGTTGCCCGTGGACTGTGTTCGTGGGTAGGGGATGAATTGTTGAGCGATGGTTGATTTATGGACCTTAAGCATGGCGCCGGATTTGCGGTCGCTGTAATTCTCGTGCGGGCCGTAGCCGAACCAGTCCAGTTTGGTGGTTCTTTTTGCCAGCGACATCCGAACACCGATGCGTTCGATTCCCCAATAATCACTGTGTTTATGTATTCCGAATTTCAGTGGTACTTTCACGTTGAAGCTGTCGGCTATAGGTCTGAAATAGTTGTCTACGCGGATGCTTCCATTCCCGTAAACTGTGTATGCGGCGACCAGGTCAATTGCATGTTTTTCGCCGAACGAATGATGAAAATGAGATATTACCCTGATTTTATTTCTCGTGATCTGCCGAGAAGAGATGGAAATCAATTTGGTTTTCTGTGTTTCCAGACCCATGGCACGTACGGCCTTTTTCATCATTCTTGTATCGTTGCAGATGGTGGCGCGCAACAGATTGAGTTCGGGGCCGCTTACACCGTTTGGCGTCTTGGCGAGCCGCTCAAAATCATCATAGAAGAGGCTGTCGATTGTGCCGGATTTCTTATTGAAGCTTGTGGCGAAGGATTTTCCTTTAATCACAATGCGGTCGTTTTTCTTACTCAGAGTCAATTCCGGCATCATTTCGATATTCATGGATCTTGGGGCGGGAGAAGACGTCTCTCGTAGTTTGAATTGTTCCCAGGCCACAAGGTGGTTCTTTGGCAGTAGAGCGGATGCTTCTTTTGTTCTGAACTCGATTCGAATGAAGCGTTCTCCGCCGTAACGGAACGGTTTGGATGAATAAGGGAATTCGAGTATGGCTACAGCCTGTGGCTCGGCCGCTATCTGATTAATGACAACGGACTCAATCTCGTGACCGTTTTCCAGTAGGATCCAGGATGTTTGTAGTTCGTTCAGGTTGGTGTCTATAAATCGGTTTTTGATGGATATGACACCTCGGGCGATATCAACGGATTTGATTTCCAGGGGCTGATAGACCTTTCCGACTTCACGCAGTTTCGGGGTAATCGTTCTGTCTGGGAACACAATGCCATTCATGCCAAACGAGCCGCCAATTGGACCGTAGTCTTTCCCGTAGGCAAAGAAAGTCTCGTTTGTCTTACCGGGGACAGGGTATGTTATTGCTTGATCGGCCCAATCCCAGATAAACCCCCCATTGCATTTCTTGTGTTTATAGACGAGATCCCATAGTTCCTGCAGGTTGCCCAGTGCGTTCCCCATGGAATGAGAGTACTCGCAGAAAAAGAAGGGGCGGGGGTCTCTGCTGTTAACGTATTTCATCATACGTGGAATGTTCCCGTACATGGGTGACATGAAATCTATCAGGGTTTTCAATCGGCCCGATTCTTTTTCGGAATGCAGAGGACGTGTTGGGTCCACTCGCTTGGCGTGTTCTGCCATGATTTGGAAATTGTCGCCATGTCCGGACTCATTGCCGAGCGACCATATCAGGACGCAGGTCCGATTTTTATCGCGATGTATCATGCTGTCCATTCGATCGACACAAGCCTTGGTCCACAGCTTGTTGCTGGCGGGTATATGTTTAGATACGCCATGCGATTCCAGGTTCGCTTCGTCCAGAATGACGATGCCGTATTTATCGCACAGATCATAAAAACGAGGGTCACTTGGGTAATGTGCGGTTCGAACGGCGTTGATGTTGAATTGTTTGAAGAGGGTAATGTCTTTGATCATTGTTTCATATGATACAGCCCGACCTTCAAGGTGGTCGTGTTCGGGGCGGTTAACACCTCGGAAATAGAACCGTTGGTTATTGAAGTAAAGACTGCCGTCTCGAATTTCGAACTTCCGGAATCCGAACGCGGTCTTTTCGACTTCTATGATGTTTTTCGTTGTGTCTTTGAGTGAGAGCAGGACGGTGTAAAGATTTGGCTTCTCTGTTGACCATAGCTTGAAGTTGCCTACTTTGGCTGTCATCTCGACTATTGTGTCCATGCCCGGCTGAAGATCTGTCATCTTACTGGATGCGAGGATACCGCGCTTGACGGATTTGCCATTCTCGTCATGAAGCGAAAGTTCTATCGTGCAGTTATTGATGGATCTTTGGGAGTAGTTATGGATCTTGGCGGTCACTATCAGTTCCGCATCTTTAAGGTCGTCGGAGAGCTCGGCTCGCACGAAGAAATCGCGCAGATGAATGTCGGGTGTAGAGAACAAATATATTTCCCGGTAAATCCCGCTGAAGCGCATACCGTCCTGCAGTTCCAGATATGATCCGTCTGACCATCGGTACACTTCGACGGCGGCTACATTCTCGCCCGGCTTCAGGTACTTTGTGATGTTGAATTCTGCAGGCGTCATGCTACCTTGGCTGTAGCCGACTTTCTTGCCGTTTATCCACAGGTAGAATGCGGATTTTACGCCACTAAAATGCATGAAGACATTTCTGCCGGTCCATGTGTCCGGCATGGTGAAGGTGCGGCGATAGGAGCCGACGGGATTGTAGTCGTCGGGAACGATGGGGTTGTCGGCGAGGTTTGCCTGATCTTTGAATTCAGGTCGCAGTTTCCAGTTGTTGTTCGGGTCGAGTGAAGGAAGCAGTGTCGTGTTGGCGTAGATTTTTGTTCCATAGTTTCTCATTTGCCAACAGCTCGGAACATCGATCTCATCCCATGTGCTTACGTCGAATTCAGGTTTATAGAATTCTTTTGGTCGGTTTGCCGGTACGGTTTCGCAATTGAACTTCCATGCTCCATTGAGAGTGAGATACCAGGGCGACTTCTCGAACGGGTGTTCTTCGGACGCCTCGGTCAGTGCAGTCTTCTGGTCTTGAAAGGGAATGAGGGTGCAGTGCGAAGGTTCCTTGTTGACGCCGATAGTCTGTGGATCCTGCCATTCCAGTTTGCCTGCGATGGCGGTAGAAACCAGCGAAAACAACAATAACAGGGCTGATATTTTCTTTTTCATTCGAATAGTATAGTAAAAAAGTTGAAAGTTGAAAGTTGAAAGTGATATACTTATTTGGTGCTAAAGCATATATGCTAGAGATTCTCTCTGTTGAAATGAGGGAAGCGCTGGAATTGGCTGTTAAATTGGAGCGCGGGATGCTGGAGCATAGGTTCTTTGATTACTTTGAGGGGTCGGGACCTTCTTTTCTGCAAGACATGGCGGTGTTAAAAAAGGAGACCGAAGAGCATCTGAAGAGCATTACGGATAAGCTTGATGAATTCATGATGGGTAATACTGATGAAGAAAGCATAGATGGGGACAAGAATGAGTGATTTGGTTAAGAGGGGCGTTTATGAAGATCAGTCTTGAAGAAACCAGTCTTAAGAGCTCTCCGCATGCGTTTATCGACAGGAATGGTGAACCTGTATTGATAAGGCTTTTGTCTGATCGCAGGCACAATGACCTCTTAGAAATGTATTTGGCGTATCAGCCGCGTAATTCGTTTAACAATCTTCCTCCGCTTGAGGATGGCGCCTGTCTGGTCTGGGTAAAGAAGATTATAGAAGAGGCTTTAAATGTGGTCGCGCTCTCGTTCAAGGATGGGGTGATAGGTCATGTGGCGCTTTTCTCGATGAGCAAGGTGATGTGTGAACTGTTGATAGTTGTGTCACCGGGGTATCAGCGTGTAGGGATTGGGACGGAGCTTACGAGGTGTGCTATACAGTTGGCCTACGAGATGGGGTATCAGAAGATATGGCTATGTGTTGAGCCGGGGAATATGTCTGCCAGGCATGTTTATTCAAAGTGTGGCTTTCTGTATTTTGGTGGGGATGACATGGATGACTTGGAGATGTCTTTTGATTTGACGCATTACCATCATGGGCTTGATGAGTCGATTTGTGGATTGGTAAATAGGAATGCTGTTGCAATTAATCATTTGGCATCCTGCCAGTCAGCCTACGATATTTGTGTGGAGCGCAATGTGGGTGCGTTACCAATGCTTAATGACGATAATGAGGTTGTGGGGATCTTAACGGCAACAGACTTGATAGGCACGACCAATCCATTACATATAGTCAGGGACGTGGCGACTATGGGTGTTGTGAAAGTGGAAGAGAATTGTGAGATAGCAAGAATAGTGAGGTTGTTTCAGTCGCGGCACTTGCGTTGCATACCGGTGGTTGATGCAAACAAGAAGTTCGTCGGAATTATAGGGCGACATGAAATATTGAGGCATATTGGGGAGAAGATATGGGCAAAAGGAGGGGGTAGTTGACGTATGGAGACTAAGGCATATTTGGTGCACGGCAAGGAGTTGGATAGTTTGCAATATCCTGAAGGGTGCCCTTTGAATACTAGCCGGGCGGGAAAGGCCTGCAGGATGCTGGCTTCTATGAACTTGCTGATTGGTGACGGGAAAGAGGTTGTTGAGCCCAGGCGCGCGGAGCGTGCTGAATTGGAGAAGTTTCACACGGCCAGGTATCTCGACGCGCTTCAGCGTGGCGCGGAAGGGAAAATGGATGAAGAGTGTTTTGATATGGGGCTTGGTACTCCTGACAGCCCTTTCTTTCCGGATATGTATAATTATCCTGCGTGGGGGGCTGGCGCCAGTCTTGTGGCGGCAGAGTTGATACTTGATGGAGCTCAGGTCGTTTTTAATCCGTCAGGCGGCTTTCATCATGCAGCGGCAGAGCTGGCGGGAGGATTCTGCTACATTAATGATATTGTTCTCGCCAGCATGTTATTGGCGGATGCGGGCCGAAAAGTTATGTTTATAGATATAGATGTGCATCACTGCGATGGTGTGCAGGACGCGTTTAATGTTCGTAACGACATTATGACGTTTTCGATGCACGAAAGTGGAAAGACCGTATTCCCTGGAACCGGTTTTGTTGATGACATGGGTGAGGGTGAAGGAAAGGGGTACTCGATTAATGTTCCGCTTCCTGTTGGCGTATATGACGAGGCTTATGAGCATGTATTCAAGGATCTATGTTCACCTCTTGTTGGTGCGTTTGATCCTGATGTCATTGTTCTGGAGATAGGTATGGATGGTTTGGCGGGTGATCCGCTGGCGCATTTAAACCTCACGAACAACTCTTATGCTGATGTTATATCAACGGTGTTGGGTTTCGGAAAACCTGTGCTGGCGACTGGTGGCGGGGGGTATCACGTGGCAAACACAGCGAGGGGTTGGGCCTTGGCTTGGACGGTGTTGAGCGGGGAGAGTGGTTTTGACGATGCATTGCTTGGGCTGGGTGGCGTTATGATGGAGTCCACTGATTGGCAGGGTGGCTTGCGCGACAGGGCTCTAGTTTCTTATGGAAGCCAGAGGGATTCTGTAGACAGAGAGCTGGAACAATTGACGAAGGATGTTAAGAGTAAGATATTTCCTTTACACGGCCTTTGTTAGTGACGGTATGGCATGAGTTGCACTTGCTTTTCAGAAACAATTTCTTGCCAGGAACAGTCTCATCTCCCGGCGAGAGGATTTATCACTCAGAACTGGGATATAAATAAGACAGAAGTGTTATGTAATTCAAGCTAAAAGCTGGGGGTATGCGTTTTAGTCTTTCAGCAATGATTCGACCGTATCTATCAGCACTTGCGGCGGAACTGGTTTCTCCAGAAATATAGATGGAGCTTCATTAAGGTACTGCTCTAATTCTTCCTTGTTGAAGGAAGTGTTCATTATGGAATTAATCTCGCTGAACATAATAATAGGTATTTTGGCAGTTTCGGGGTTCTGTTTCAGAAGGCATAAAACTGCAAACCCGTCTTTGCTGCCTGGCATCATGACATCGAGCAATATCAGGTCAGGTGTAGACTTCTCTGCCGTTTTCAGTCCGTCGTCTCCGTTTGTTGCTATTTGAATGGAGTAGTCTTGCCCAAGGGCGGTGCTGGCGAAATCACGCCAATCTTGATCATCATCCACTATAAGAATGGTCTTAATTCTGTTTTTGTTCATATTTAACGCCTCAGACCGCAATGCAAGTCGATATTTGAGTATATAGATGTTATTGTTTGTGAAAACAAGATAATAATGGTTGAAGCTGTCGTCAAGGTCTGGCGTGCAGGATAGACGAGTCCTTCTTTTATGAGATAAGTCCGGTTGGATAAATCCAATAAAAGCTGATACATTATATGGAAGTTTTATATTTCGAAAAAGCTTGATGGAGAGAGAGCAAACTATATGACAATTGATAAAAGCAGATTTAGAATCTTTTTTGCAAACTGGATCAGCATAATCGGACTTTTGATAGTTTGTTTTGGCACTCTGCTTGGAACAGTGCTGATGATCGTCGATGTGTCCGGGGGAATGCATAACCCGTATGCAGGCTTGATTATTTATATGGGCATACCGGCTTTTGTTCTGTTGGGGGTCGGCTTGATGCTTCTAGGTGCTTTTTTGACCATTAGGAAGAGAAGGAAGATAGGACACGAGACTCCATTGCCTGCAGTGGACTTTAATGATCCCAAAGTTCTTCGGAGATTTATTATTTCTTGCGTTTTGGCCCTTGCATTCATCACTGCTACCGGAATGGGAGGATATCATGCTTTTCACTTCACTGAATCTGTCGAGTTTTGCGGGGAGATATGCCATGAGGTGATGGAGCCTGAATACGTTGCATACCAGAACTCACCTCATGCCAACGTGTCCTGTGCGCATTGCCATATCGGGCCTGGTGCAGAATGGTTTGTGAAGGCTAAGCTCTCGGGTCTCTATCAGGTTTATTCCGTATTGTTTGATAAATATCATCGACCTATTGAGACCCCGATTCACAACTTGCGGCCGGCGAAGGAGACATGTAACGAGTGTCATTGGCCCCGAAAGTTTTTTGGTTCGGTTCTTAGATCCTGGACATATTACTTACCTAACGAGACGAGCGAACCATGGACCATCAAGATGCTTATGAAAGTTGGTGGAGGTGATCCTGCGTACGGACCTGTTGGCGGGATTCACTGGCACATTAACGAGGATGTTGAGATTGATTATGTTTCTATGGACGGGAAACGAGAGGAAATCCCATGGATCAGGGTCAAGGGGCGTGACGGCAAGGTCACAATATACGAAGACAAAAAGAATAAGCTTTCCGAGGAAGAGTTGTCCGCAATGCATAAGAGACGTATGGATTGCATTGACTGTCACAATAGGCCAACGCATCGCATCATGTCGCCAAACAAGGTTATGGATACGGCAATGACCCGGGGGTTGATTGATGAGAAATTTACAGACATCAGAATCATAGGCATGGATCTTCTGGTGGAAGAGTACAAGACGCAAGCAGAAGCGTTCAAGGCGATTGATGAGGGGTTGCGCGATGAATACGAAGGGGAGGATGGTCTTGAGGGGTTGATTGCCCAGATAAAGACGATATACCGTAATAACTTTTTCCCTGAGATGAAGGTGGATTGGAGATCCTACCCTGATCATATCGGGCATAAGATTACGGCGGGATGTTTCAGATGCCACGATGACAAGCATGTTTCTAAAGACGGCAAAAAGATAAGCAGGGATTGCAATCTTTGCCATACAATAATAGCGCAGGGACCTGGCGAGGCTAAGGATGTTCATCAGATTTCATCGGGTGGCTTGGAATTTAAACATCCGGAAGATATTGATGGTGAATGGAAAGAGGGTAAATGCGACGAATGTCATGAGGGAGTGCCGATGTAGGTGTGTCTTGATATGTATTTGGCTTTTACAAGAGTAATGACAAGTGGTGAGGTGTTTGCAAAGGAGGCAAAATGATGAGTACAAGCAAAATAGTTGGCATAGCGTTGATCGCTATGGTGATTTCCGGGATAATTGTAATGGCGGAGGAAGATAAGAGAGACGCGACTCTTTATGCCGGGCTGAAATCCTGCCGTATGTGTCACAAGAAAGAAGCCGCTGGTAATCAGTATCAGAAGTGGCTTGATGGACCTCATTCTAAGACTTTTGAGATACTCGCATCTGATGAGGCCAAGGCGATAGGCGCCAAGCTTGGTGTGGCTGAACCGCAGAAGAGCGCAAAATGCTTAAAATGTCATTCAACAGCTTATAACTGGGGCGACAAGCCTGTAGTAGAAAAGATTAAGCCTGAAGATGGTGTAGTTTGCGAATCATGTCATGGCCCAGGCAAGAATTACAAATCCAAGTCTATCATGAAGGATCAGAAGGCTTGCATTGAAAACGGCATGATTTATCCGGCTACAAAGAGCTGCGTAAAATGTCACAACGAAGAGTCTGCGACTTGGAATCCTGAGCGCTATACGACCAAGGATGGGAAAAAGGTCGGATTTGATGTTGAGCAGGCATACAAGAAGATCGAGCATCCGAATCCGAATTTGCATAAATGAGCGGACTAATAAATTTTCTGACGTCTCTTAAGCTGACGTTAACAGTACTGCTGGTTATTGCCGTCGCCTGTATTGCGGGGACGGTTCTGCCTCAGGGTGCGGATGTACTCAAGTATCTTGAGGCAAATCCCGGTGCTCAGTCTCAAATGGATCTGTTGGGGTTTCTGGGTTTGACCAACATCTTCTATTGTTGGTGGTTTATTTTTCTGCTGTGCTTTCTGTCGCTGAGCTTGTCGATCTGCACGTTCCGCAGATTTCGGGGTGCCTTGCGGCGGAAGAGCGGCTTGCGCTGGAAAGACCTAGGATCGCTTTTTTCTCACATTAGTCTCCTTTTGATCTTAGCGGGCTGTGTGGCGCGTTCTATCTGGGGTTTGAATGGTTATCTGCCGTTGCGTGAGGGCGAGACGAAGACAAAGTTTCAGGTTGAGACTGGTTTTGCCGAGTTGCCTTTTGAGATTCATCTCGAGGATTTCGAAATTGAGTTTTATGGGTCGGATGAGGATGAACATGTGCAGGATTCACTTTCTGAGAAGGTTGTAGTCTTGAATCATGACGGCCAGGTTGTGGCTGAGATGTCGTCAGAGCTTGATGCGGGTCAGGCTGTAGGCCCTGTGCAGTTAAAGGTATTAAAAAGAATTCCTGATTTTGTGGTCGATACTGCCACTGGTGGAGTTGTCAGTCGCTCGGAAGAGATGCATAATCCGGCTCTGCAGTTGGAAATCGTTGAAGGTGGAACGACTAATACACAATGGCTTTTCGCGCTGTATCCAGGGTTCAATATGCATAACAAAGAGGGTGCTGACAGACCGCATTTGGATTTCAGGTATGAGGTGTATGTGCATTCCGGAAGTGAACCCGGGGTTAAAGATTATAAGAGTACACTCGTGGTCAAGGAAGACGGGGTGGAGGTCAAAAAGAAAACCATTGAAGTAAACCGGCCTCTGTCATATAAGGGGTATACGTTTTATCAATCTGGTTTTAATCCTGATGATCACAAATGGACGTCATTACAGGTTGTCAAGGATCCTGGAGTTCCGTTGGTATACGCGGGCTTCTTGATGATGATTATAGGGTTGGCTATGGTTTTTTATGTGGACCCTAATTTGAGCGTAGATTCTCATGGTGGTGGAAAAAATAGCATAGAGTGATATTTATGATTACGGCTTTTAATATTAGTTTCGCATTATGCCTTGTGGCTTTGATAGTGGCTTTTGTGGGTTTGCTGAATAAGCGTGAGATAGTCGGGCGTATAGGCTTTGGTGTCAACATATTGGCGGTGGCTGCTCTGACGGTGTATATAGTGATGCGCTGGATGGCTGCGGGCAGAGCTCCGTTCAGCAACATGTTTGAATCATTGGTTCTTTTTGCATGGACGATCCTGGTCGTTTATATTTTTGTGTACAAGAAACTGAAGCTTCCTATTGTTACGGCGGCATTGTCATTGATGGTGGTTTTGACTTTGGCTTATGCGACGACTTTCGGAGCTGATATCCGGCCGTTGGTTCCTGCGCTGCAGAGCAATTGGTTGACCGTTCATGTGTTCACATGTTTTCTTGGTTACGGCGGGTTTGCGGTTTCGTTTATTGCCGCGATTTCGTATGTAATAGCTTCCCGGGAAAACAGTAAAGCCGCTTATGAGACCAAAGATTCTCTTGAGGTTGTTATGGCGAAGACGGTTGCGTTCGGATTCCTTTTTCTGACGGTAGGGATTATGACTGGTGCTGTGTGGGCGAACTCCGCATGGGGCACATATTGGTCATGGGACCCAAAGGAAACCTGGTCTCTTGTCACATGGCTGGTTTATGCCGGGTTTTTACATTGCAGATTTATCAAAGGTTGGCGCGGGCAAAAATCAGCCTGGATGTCGATACTAGGATTTATCTCCGTTCTCTTCACCTACTTTGGGGTGAACTTCTTGCTGAAAGGGCTTCACAGCTATCTATAGCTGTAGAATCGTCCGCATTAGAATCGTCCTTATATTTGCACTATACTCCGATTGCGCCGTTTTCTGTCCGAGTGTAATATAGTCTTATGGGTGAGAGATATAGCAAAGTTCTGCTGTAGGAGTATAAAACAATAGAAGGAGAATAGGTTATGAAGGGTTTGAAAATATTAACATTTATGGTGGCTACCATGTTGGTCATCGGTTTGGCTGCTATGGGTGCTCAGGTGAAGATCGATGGCTCGAAACACGATTTTGAAGGGCTTACCTGGAATCAGAACGGTGGCATTTGTGGTCCTTGTCATACTCCTCATAATGCTCTCAGTTCGGTAGCACCGCTGTGGAGTCACACGAATACAGCGGCATCATTTACGATGTATACAAACGTAACGATGAATGCTGCACAGCCGACTGAACCCAATCCGGTTTCACTCATGTGTTTGAGTTGCCATGACGGCACCATAGCTTTGGATGCTTTTGTTGGAGAAACCGCAGGAGCCACCGCTACTATGCCCGTAGGAAGTCAGGTGGGTGCTGGTGCTAACCTGGGAACTGAGCATCCTATTTCGATTCTCTATGATACGAATTTGGTAACCGCTGATGGCGCATTGAAAGCTCCTCCTGCAAATCTTCTAAATGGTGGCTATGTCGAGTGCTCGTCTTGTCATGATGCTCACGGCGGTGAGGAGAACACCAAGTTACTTCGAATGGCTAACAGCAACAGTGAACTTTGTCTTACTTGCCACGATAAGTAAGAACCTTCTGTTTTATTGCCGTATAAGGCGGAATTGCGAGAGACGTCCCTTCGCAAGAGGGGCGTTTCTTGTTACAGTATCAGCTGATGAGAACAAATAAACGACAACCTTTTTCTTTAATGGGCTTTACCTTTGGAATCTTGCTTCTTGTGCTTGCTGGCGGGTGCAGAACCCAGATTAAAACGAAAGGAGCTTCAGTCTTTTATCCGCCGCCACCTGATAAGCCAAGGATTCAGTTTCTTGTCGGCCTTTCCACCTCTGAACTGTTGACTTATGTGTCTCCGCTCAAACGTTTTGTCATGGGTCCACCGTCTGTCATATCTTTTGGGAAGCCTTATGGGTTGAAGATGCGAGATGGGAAGGTCTTCATTTGTGATACCGGATATGGAGGGGTTCTGGTTGCTGATTTTGCGAATACGAGTTTTTCCGGCCTCAGTACCATAGGTGGAGGTAAGCTGAAGAAACCGATAGACATGGATATAGATGACGATGGTAATTATTACGTTGTCGATGCGGCAAGAGGTCAGGTGTTTGCCTATGGGCCCGACAATGCTTGCAAGTGGATTGTCGGTGACATTAAGAAAACGATGAAGCCGGTGGATGTGGCTGTTTCCGGGAGCAAACTATATGTTGCTGATATGAAGGGCCACACCGTGAAGGTTTATGATAGAAAGACTCAAAAACTGTTAACGGAGATTCCGAATAATGCTACAGAACTGAGTGCTGACCATAAACTCTTTCAGCCTATAAGTATAGCATTATGTGAAGACGGCGGCATACTGGTTGTCGATGCAGGTGCATTCAAGGTTCAGCATTATGATCGCGAAGGGAATTATGTTAAGTCTATAGGAGAGCATGGCGATCTGCCAGGGCAGTTTGCCAGGCCCAAGGGCATAGCTGTGGACAGGGCGGAGCGGGCATATGTGGTCGATGCTCTTTCAGGAGTGGTTCAGATCTTCAACAAGGAAGGTCAACTTCTGACGTTCTTCGGCGAGAAGGGGAGCCGGGCCAGTCTGGTCTTGCCTGCTGATGTTGAGATTAATTATGATGGTATTGAACTTTTCAGAAAGTACATAGATCCAAAATTTGAGGTGGAGTACCTTGTTCTGGTTTCCAGCCAGTATGGTCTGCGAAAGCTTAGTGTGTTTGGTTTTGGGCGTATGAAAGAGTTATAATTTGCGGGTTCAGGTATCTCGCAATTGCAGGATGGTTGTCTGCAGAGATGGTTTTAATTGTGTCTGACTCCAAAAAATGGTTTGCAAGAATCCGAAGTTGTATAATGTTGGCCATTATTGCTCTAATATCAGCTGGGTGCGCGACAAAGACAAAGCATGAATGGTTGACTTTCTTTTTTGATGGTGTACCTCCCCTGGAAAAACAGCTGGGGAAACAGCAAGTCTTGACTGCCGACAAAAAGGCAGGAGGCACGACATCTGAATCATATTATATTCCTCTGCATAAACCTCTTGTTCGAACGTATGAACATAATCCTTATAGCAAACGCAATTGCAAATCATGTCATGAATCAAAATTTTCTCAGAAGCTTTTAGGGAAGACAATTGATGTTTGCATGAAGTGTCATTCGAAGTTGCTTAAGGACAAGAAGAATAAACATGACCCGGTAGCCGAGGGGGAGTGCCTGGAGTGCCATGAGCCGCACAAGGCGGACAATAAGAATCTTTTGAAACGGAAAGGTGCAAAGCTGTGCTATGAATGTCATGACGACGAGGTGACAGAGGCCAAGTTTAAGCATGATCCTGCCGCTGACGGATCATGCGCCGAGTGTCACAATCCTCACGCATCCAACAACAAAAACCTGCTTATAAGGACTGGCAAGGCGTTGTGCTATGAATGTCATGAGGATGAGGTGACAGAGGCCAAGTTCAAGCATGATCCGGTTGATGAGGGTGAATGTTCTGAATGCCACGATCCGCACAAATCCAAGAACAAGTATCTGCTGAAGAAGGCGGGAGACGCATTGTGTTATGAGTGTCATGATCAGGATGACATAAGTGAGAACAAGGCGCATGAGCCCTCGAAGGTGGCGGCTAAGAGCTGTATTGGGTGTCATGATCCGCACAAAAGCGAGAATAAGTATCTTCTAAAGCAGTTATGACGGTTTTTAGTCAAAGGTGTTGTCTTTTATGAATGGAGTCGCAAAAAGAGTGATTTTGCTCTCAATTGGGCTGTTTATGATGTCGAGTTCTGTAATGGCGCAATACTACAGCAGGACCAGAACACCTGTTGTCCAGCCGAAGGCAGCACGTTGGGAGTTTTATTTTAAGAATATCGTTTTGGATTACAGCATCGAAGAGGAAAAGAGTTATTCAAGCGCAGATGATGAGCACCTGTACCGTTCCGTAGAGAGCTTTTCTCCTATGATTGGTGGTGGTATATCCGGCTCTCTTTATCACCCCAATCTGTTCTCATTTACTGTTGAGGGTGTAGAGGGTATCACTAAGGATGATGTCAAAACGGAGCCATCTGGTGTGGCGACCGAAAGGCCGGAGGGGAAAAGTTCCAGCGAGATGGGCTATATATCAGCAGAGGCCAGTTTATTTCAGCATAAACCTTATGGTCTCAGGTATCACTATAATCGGACATCCACTTTGAGGAATTATGATTTCTTTTCCAGGGTAAGGGTCCATACGACAAGGCATGATATATACTGGGGTGTCAATCTTGACCCGCTTGTGGTGACTGTATCATTTAACAAATGGCGTGAGCATATTGAAGAGCTAACGCGACCGACGTGGAGAGATGAGAGTAGTCTGGAGACGCGTATGGCATATACGCCATCCACATACAATGCAACCAGGATAAAGCACACCATAGAAGATTTTACCAGTCTCCAGGAGGGCTCCGATCTGTTAACTGGCACGCGCAATGTGTTTAATTTTGAGAATACATTAAGACCGTACGGAAGCGAGATTATTTCGATGCGTACATCAGCTGATGCATATATTCTTGATAGTGTAAGTGGTGATAGCGAACAGTATAGTGTCGGTGAATCTATCAGGGTTCACCATGCGCGCAGTCTGGATGGATCCTATTCGGGTCGAGTAAGCAGGAATGAGAATGACGGCGCCAGTAATGATCGATTCCACATATTGGGATCATTAAGCCACAAATTGTACGAGAGTCTTTATTCATCGATTCAGGTGGGCTTACATAATTCTGAGATGACGGACGAGTTCGGCGATCTGGTTTGGAAAAACAATTCGTTTAGCAGGGGGTTTAGTGAGAGTTATAACAAGAAGCTGCCCGCCGGAGCACGCCTGAACCTCTCGTTTGGCTGGGACGTAACATCCACGGATCATGAGTCTGGGCAGACGTCGGTTAATGTGTTTGATGAGCGGCATAGATTACTTAATGGAGAAAAGACATTTCTTAATCTTCTTAACGCTGAACAGCAGAGTGTGGTTGTTGCGGATATTTCCGGTAAAATTATTTATCTTGAGGGTTTGGACTACAGGGTGATTAATCACGGTCAAAGTCTGGAAATAGAGCGTGTGATTGCCGGAACGATCAGAAATGGCGCTGAGGTACTGGTGGATTACACGGCGCAGGGAACCGGGAGTGAGAAATATGAATCTTTTAACAGGAACGCCGCGGCATCTCTATCGTTCTTGGATGGGCGTGTGAGGACGTATGTTCGGTCAATCGAGAACGAAAGTGACGGTACGACCGGTTCGTTGACTTTTGAGGACATAAGCAGTAAAATAATAGGCGCGGAGTTATCAGGGCCTTCTTTTAAGATGGGCGTGGAAAGGCAGGATGTGGGCTCGAGCTATATACCTTACAACTCTGTGAGATTCTTTCAGGATTACTATATGAATGCCGGTAAACGCACCCAGGCGACTCTCAGCATGTCCCAGCTTATGGCGGATTATCATGAGCTTGATCAGAATGAGCGCGTTTATTCTAGTGTGTTAACATGCAATTCTCAGATTACGTATGATCTGAGGGCATCATTTTCGGTAGGCTTGTATGATGAGCGAGGGCGAGGTATTGAACGCAACTATGAGGTGTATAGGGGCGGTTTGAACTGGAGGCTTGGTATGGCCAGGGTCGCGATGACTTTTCACTATTCTGACTCGCGGGATGATGACAGCATTAGAGAGAAAAAGTCTTTCAGTATTCGCTTTGAGAGGGCTTTGTAAATGAAATTGGTAAGAGAGACAATTTGCATAAATGTTATATTTTCGCTGTTTCTTCTGTCGATGACGGGGTGCCGGACTGCGGATCCGGATCTGGCGGAAACTGTCGTTGATATTGTCTGGCCGGCACCACCAGCTGAAATGAGAGTTAAGTATGTTAAAAGCTTCAAGAGTTCCAGCGATTTGGGATTCAAGACAGGCTGGTTTGTGAAGGTCCTGAATTTTGTTACTGGTTCCGAGAAGGGTCGCGAGCGGTTTATCAAGCCATTCGATCTGTGTTTTGATGAAAAGGGCAATATATGTGTAGCTGACACAGGGTCTATGTCTGTGCATTTCTTTGATTTTGAGAGAGGAAAGGCCTGGAACTGGAAGAGGATCGGAGGGGAAAGATTGGTACTGCCTGTCTCCGTAGCTAAGCGAGGGGATATATTCTACGTTGCTGATTCCGCACTTGGTAAGGTTCTGGCGTTTGACAAGAAAGGGCGGGTGCAGTTTGAGATTGCAGAAAGGTTATCCCGCCCTGTGAGTCTGGATATTGCGGATAATAATCTTTTTATTGCTGATTCCAAGCTGCACAAAATCTTTATCTATGATCTTGAAGGAAAATATATATCTGAATTTGGGAAAAGAGGCGGCGGCAATGGTGAGTTTAATTATCCAACGCATATAGCGGTTGACTCTTCGGGAAGATGTTTTGTTACCGATTCTATGAATCAAAGGGTGCAGATAACAGATCAGAAGGGCGGTTTTATAGCGGAAATCGGCAGTGCGGGCGACAGTAGCGGTCATTTCAGTAGACCAAAGGGTATTGCTCCAGATAATGATGGGCGTTTATATGTGGTAGACGCAATTTTTGATAACATACAGATATTTGATGATGCAGGGCGTTTTCTTATGGTATTTGGTTCTGCCGGAACTGAGCCGGGAGAGTTCTGGATGCCGATCGATGTAGAATATACGTCGGATAGGCAAATATACGTGACAGACACTTATAATCGACGGATTCAGATTTTTGAGTATATAGGAAAGTGATGGACAGCATGGAAACAGGAAGAAACCTTAGTGTGATTCGACAGGTGATATTGTATGTCACCTTCGCTATTGTTTTTTCTGGGTGTAATGACGTTATTGCGGCAAGTATTGTGGGTTCCAAACATGACTTGTCGGTCAGGGGCCCCGGCCCTACAAAGTCACCCTTTGAGCGGCAGGTCTGTATTTTTTGTCATGCGGTCCATAACAGTAGTGCCGGTACGCCCCTCTGGAACAGGTATAGTTCCGGTTCTGTTTACGAGACGTACAAAAGCACTACATTGAAAGCTAATGTGGGGCAGCCAACGGGGTCTTCTAAGATGTGCTTGAGTTGTCATGACGGAACAATAGCTCTTGGAATGGTTCGGAGTCGGTCTGAGCCCATTCGCTTTGCCGGTGGTGTTGTTGCCATGCCGGCAGGTGCTGCTAATCTTGGTACTGATCTTGCGGATGATCATCCTATATCTTTCAGGTATAATCAGGAGCTGGCTGACAAGAATGGAGAGCTCCATAATCCGTCGGCACTGGGTGGACATGTTCGTCTCGAGGGTGGGCAAGTGCAGTGCACGACATGTCATAACGCGCATGATAATCAGTTTGGTGATTTTCTTGTTATGGATAATTATGGCTCTGCATTATGTGTTCAATGTCACGACAAGAAGAACTGGAAAGATTCTTCTCATAAGTCGTCGAATGCGCAATGGAATGGTAAGGGTAAGTCTCCATGGCACAAGGTCAAGGATGGTACCGTTAAAGGACAGGGCTGTGAGAGTTGTCATCGTCCGCATACGGCAGGAGCCAAGCAGAGGCTTCTTGCATACAAGAATGAAGAAGATAATTGTTTTTCCTGTCACAATGGGAATGTGGGAAGAAACAATATTGAGGCTGAGTTCGAGAAAAGCAGCAGGCATAATCTTGTGGGAACTTCTGGCGTGCATGATCCGACGGAAGATTATATCAACCCATCAGTCAGGCATGTAGAGTGTGTTGATTGTCATAATCCGCATGCGGTCAAGAATGTGCCTGCCGAAGCGCCCGAAGCGTCCGGTGCATTGTTTGCGGTTAAGGGCATAAATGCAGCTGGCGGAGAGGTTAGAGAAGTGAAATATGAGTATGAGCTATGCTATCGATGCCATGGTGACAGTGCGGACAAGGGTGCGGCTAGAATAGAAAGGCAGTTCCCGCAGACAAATGTGCGGGTAGAATTTGATTCGGGGAATGCGTCGTTTCATCCGGTAACGGCCCCCGGCAGGAATTCGCGTGTACCTAGTCTGATGCAGCCGTATGATGAGTCGACAGTTCTCTATTGTACGGATTGTCACAGTAACAATGAATCACGGAAAGACAAGGGTGATGGACCAAGCGGACCGCACGGTTCGATATATGAGCCGATATTACAGCGTCGTCTGGTTTGGACGGATTTTTCATCTGAAAGTGCGGCGGCATATGCGTTATGCTACAAGTGTCATGAGCGGAACAGCATTCTTGCGAATGAGAGTTTCTCTCTGCATAGTAAACATGTGGCAGACGAAAAGACGGCCTGTACGACATGTCATGATTCTCATGCATCAGAGAATAACACGCACTTGATTAATTTTAATATCCGTTACGTATCTAAAAACAGTAGTGGGGATTTGAGCTGGAGGGATAATGGAGATTTGTCGGGAACTTGTAATTTAAGCTGTCATGGCAAGGATCACAAAGACTCAAGATATCCTGTAGTAAAAGTAATAATACCATAAAGAGGAAATGATGACTGAGCAAAAGATAAATGAAATACAAAAGAAGTATAAGAAAGAATTTGTGGCGAATACCGTTGGCTTTATAGTGTTTGGCCTTCTGGTTCTAGGCATTATGCTTGGCTGTAAAACATGTTCAGAAACCGCCGATACGGATTCGGCAAGAAAGCCACTCAATATGAATGTGTGTCCGGCAGGCGGAAGTGACGGTGATGCCGAGAGCGATGCTCAGGATAAGCCTGAATTGCCAGCGGGCCATCCGGACATGACGCCGAAGAAGCCGCAATCAATGGATAATATACCGCACATTAAAGGGAAAGTCGTGGAGACGATGAATTCCGGACGTTACACATACGTTCTTGTTGAGGGTGATGGTAAAAAGACATGGGCGGCTGCACCAGAATTCAAGGTGAAAGTAGGCGATCAGGCTGTGTTCCCTCTTGGAATGCCGATGAAGAACTTCAAGAGTAGAACGCTTGACCGTACTTTCGAGATTATATATTTCTCTGGTGACATTTTAATTGTTCCAGCCAGATAATTGATGACAACACTATTCTCAGGAACAGATCTTCACGAAGAGTATAAGCCGTATTTACGGGAGGGGTTGAGATGGGATATGCATGATGGGAATCATGCGGTGTTTGAACATGAACAATATCCTCAAGGCCGTGCGTTCAAAGAATATGCGAGAGGCAGGGAAGGCAATAAGATATGAATGAAGTGGCTGCGGTCTTATTGATGATGAACAATTATTTTCACGATGTGGCGACTGCATTGCTGATGGGCAGTGGGTTTGCCATGTGGGTGATGTATAAGAGGTTTGTTAAAGAAGGCAGTGGCGACATTTCTTCTGTTCGTACGATGTATGTGGGCATGAGTAGGCTGGCTGTATTTGCACTGGCCTGGATAATTATAGGCGGTATACCGAGAACCATTTACTACGGTGAGTTCGAATGGGCGGCCGCAGCGGGCAGGGGGCAGGTCAAAGCCTTGATAGTGAAGCATATTCTCATGTTTGTATTTCTGGGGTGGGGTGGTTGTTTATGGTTCAGGCTAAAGAAGGCCATTGGAGAGTCAGTTATTCATGATAAATAAAAAGATACTTTTCATTACACCGCCGTATCATTGCGGAGTTGTCGAGGTGGCGGGTCGCTGGATCCCATTAACGTTCGTGTATCTTGCTGGTGCTGTACGGCGCGGTGGGTTTGAACCGGTCATTTATGATGCCATGACCAAGCGGCACGGCTTTGATGAGATAAGAAAGAGAATCGAGGATGAATCGCCCGCGGTTGTTGTTCTTACTGCCATTACCTCCACATATCTCGATGCGCTTGAGGTGTTGAAGGTGGCGAAGGAAGTCAACAGTGATATCGTCACAATTATCGGCGGGGTGCATCCCTCTTTTATGTATGAAGAGGTTCTTGAGAATGACTGCGTGGATTATGTTGGCAGAGAAGAAGGCGAGGAAACTCTTCTTGAGCTTCTGGTCTGCCTGGAAGCAGGGGGTGATCTTGCAGAGGTAAAGGGTGTGGCGTTTCGGAAGGCTGGGGAGGTCTGCGCGACGAAGCTAAGGCCATTTGTAGAGAATCTTGACGAATTGGACACAGCATGGGATCTGCTGGAGTGGGATGAGTACACTTATTTTGTCGTTCCGGATAGCCGGCTTGGTTCAATCAGTACTTCGCGAGGCTGTGATCATGACTGTACGTTTTGCTCTCAGCAGAAATTCTGGCATCAGCAATGGCGGGCGAGGAGCCCCGAAAATGTTATTGGTGAGATTGAGCACTTGAACAGTGAGTATGGTGTGAATGTTTTTCTTATCGCCGATGAGTACCCGACTCAGGATGCTGCGAGATGGGAAGCTATTCTCGATCTGATTATCGAAAAGGACATGGGTATATATCTTCTGATGGAAACGCGGCCTGAGGACATTGTCCGTGATAAGAATATATTATCAAAGTACAAAAAAGCTGGCGTCATTCATATATATATTGGTGTTGAGGCTACCGATCAGGAGACATTGGATTTAATCAAAAAAGACGCGTCGGTGCAGACTGGAATTGAAGCAATCCAATTGATCAGGGAATATGGGATGATGACCGAGACTAGTTTTATACTGGGGTTTCCGCACGAGACCAAAGAGACAATTGCCAGAACGCTGGAATTGTCCAAGGTCTACAATCCTGACTTTGCGCATTATCTCGCATTGGCACCATGGCCTTACGCTGATATGTATGCTGACCTCGAACCGTATGTCGTTGATAAGGATTACAGAAAGTACAACCTTATTGATCCTGTGATAAAGCCGGAGAATATGAGTTGCAAGGAAATCGACTGGGCTATAATCAATTGTTACCGCAGTTTTTATATGGGTAAGCTGAAAGAGGTCTTGGGCATGAAGGATCCTTTTATGAAGAAATATATGCTTCATTCGATGAAGCTGATCATGAACAGCTCGTTCATCGTGGATAAGATGGGGTCGCTAGGTGATATCCCGCCTCATGTGAAAGAGGCGCTGTCAAAGATTGGCTCCGGAGGTCGATGATTACGGGCCGGGATGGATGGTGGGTGCAAACCAGCTGATGCCCCAGTAGGATATGGTGAGAATCACTAACCCAAACGCCGCGATCCATGCGGTACGTGTCATCTTCCATCCTCGAAAGCGTCTGACATGAAGATAAAAAACATAGAGAAGATAAGAGAGCAGACTCCATGCTTCCAGTGGTGCCCAGCTCCAGTAGTGTCCCCATGCTCTCTTCGCCCAGATTGCGCCTGAGGCAATCATGATGGTTTGGTTTACAACGCCGAGAACAATCAGTCGATAGCTGGTAAGATCAAGTTTCTCGGCAGATGGCAATCGGTTGGGAAACTTCCTGTCAACATTCTTATGGAGGAGCAGCAATATCCCGGCTGCCGCGGCAAGGGCGTAATTGCCAAATGCAATCCAAGCAAAGGTTACATGTACAACCATCCAAGGGGTGGCATACAGCGATCCCATATCAGACGACGGAGCCTGGGACGCGTAGGCGTTCCCGAGCAACAGAAAGGTGATTGGGGTCACAAGAAGGGATAAAACGCGCGGCACCATACCTGTTGCCTGGAGCAGTAGGAAGAGTAATACTGTGCACCAGACCGCAGAAAGCTGGAGCTCGTAGGGGTCTACCACAGGCGGGTGTCCGGCTTGGATCCAGCGGAGACCCAGAAGAGCCGTGTTCGCCGCTAATCCAGACCACAACAAGATGATGGCTTTGCGGATACCTGCTTCAGACTCATGCCCAAATGCCCGCAGGTGCAACAAGAATGATCCCATATAGAGAAAGACGGTTGTCCAGAAAACGATTATTTCAGCCTGCGCCATTCTGCCTTGCCTCCTTGATCCAATCAACTACCTCGGGTGAATAGCGCAACATGAGCGCGATGATCGCCATCCAGAACGAGACGCATACTATCGGGTAGCCTGGGTCCTCCACAACCAAAAAGCTTGCCCATCGACGAAGTTCACGAAATTGAATGTCTAGCTCCTCGATCTCGATACGCTTTCCGAGCTCGATAAGCTGTTTTTGGGTCTCGGTACCGTCAGGTGATTCCAGGTGAGCCAAAAGCGCCGGGTTCTTTAACGCCTCAGATGTCTTTACGGGAATACCATTACTGATGGAATGCGATGGGAAAAGGCTAAGTATGAGGCGTCGCTCGCTATGGGGGAGGGTGAGAAAATCCCGATGCTCCCGCTCTTTATTAACACCCCATACTTTCAGGGCAATAAAACAGTTAAACGGCGGGGTTTGTGCATCTTTGGGTGTGATCAGAATTTCAGGAGAAAACCCGATTTCCTGCAACGTGAAAGTAATTCCCTTAAATCGAAAAGGCAGGTTGAATTCTATCTCAGCGGTACGGGTCTCCGTTTTGTCTGCACTTAGACGAATGGAGGCGCTCTTTTGTCCCGCCCACCAATCCGCTGGCGCGTCAAATTGTGCATCAAGCAGATGAACTCTAAATCTATCATGCTGCTGTTTTCGTAAAGGCCCTTCAATTCGTTCTGAATAGTTCTGACGATGATCCTGAAGTGTTTGTCCTTCTGTCAGTATGAGCTGCCCACTCGTACGAAATGCGGCACTGCAAAATCCTCCTGCCATGCAAACCAAAATACTGATGTGGAGGGTCGCAAATCCAAGTCGGCGCAACCGGTTCGAGGCGGCGCTGCCGGAAAACAGTTCGTCCCTAGCGATGTTATGAATCATGCAAGCCAGTGTATTTAGGAATAGTACGGCTAGAGAAATCAGAAACCATGCGGACTGAAACGTTGCGAACAGGCCAAGCTTTGAAAGAACAGGAGTGGCTCTTGGATGTTCATGCTTCCACTCAAGGATGCCGCTTTCTTCAAGCATGCCCTGTTGCGGGACGAGCGCGCCTGTAAGGGTCAGAAGAATAAGGATGCCAATAACGATCAGAGTGATGTTTGTTGAGGCAAGAAAGCCAGTCCATGAGGATCTGCTTCGATTCTTTGGGTTTTGATCTCCGTCCTGCATGATCACTTTATACCAAAAACTCTATGCTCAAAGCAATCAGGGCGTGTAACTCCGCGAGGCATGTTGGCAATTTCCATCTGGATAGCAGTTTCCTGCCGTATCCCAGCCTTCCAGCCAGCCACCATTGATAAAATGCTTTGTGGTCGTTCCTGCGCCATCTTTTCCGGTGCCGGCGGGCCATTGATAATTTCCTCCATGGATATCGAGGGCTGCGCTATTCAGAGTAATAGAAGTAATGCGATCAGCGTTTTCATCCGGTTCTTCTTGTCCGGAATGGCAGCCTCTGCATGAAAAAGGCCCGTGAACATCCGGCACCTGTTTCGATCCGTAGTCTTCCTCCCAAAGAGGATCAACGTGCGCACTGTTGTCAGAATGGGGGGATGTGCCCGACTCATCGTGGCATGTCCGACAAAATACAGCAATATTAGCACCGTCGGTTGGTCCCGATATATTAACTCTCAGCATATTGTTATTGGCCGATCCGTGGGCATTGATACCATGGCAATCAAAACACGAGATTACATTATGCTCATTAGCGCCTTGGTTCCAGGGCGCTTGCATGTTTGAGCTGTCACACTTTGCATTACTGCCAGGTCCCTTTACTGGATGGAAATAGGCATTTCCCGTCGAGAGCGCGGTGTCGATATCGGCAACTGGATTCCCTGTACTGAACGGTGTAGTGCCGCCACCGCCGGGCCGGGCTTCGCCATCGCTATCATGGCATTTGAGGCAGAAGTTGGTTTGTAGCAGAAGGATATCTGCTTCCAGATTCTTGTTGGCAGTATTACGTATGAAGGGCTGTGCTATACTGATAACACTATTGTCATCCGGATTACGAAGATCAGTTGTGGTGTTGCCATGGTAAGCGTTTCCAAATTCTTCATGGTGACAGACCATGCAGTCGTTCGTGGTTACGGAGCCGCCAGGGATGTGTCCCGCCACCAAACCGAAGTCTGGCATCACTGCCCGATGACCACCTTGTATTGTAGCATGGCATGCCGTACAGTCTGTTCCGCCGTTGCCAGCAAAGTTGCCATCGTGTGCGTGGCATGAGGCGCAGTCGCTTCCGGCAGCAGCGTGGGTCGTATCCGCAGCGCCGAATGCATTGTTCCGATATTGGTCTGTATTCGTATGACAGACCTGACACACTCCGTTGTAAGGTGCGGTTCCAAAGGAGTAGTCCAATGTATCGTGGAAAACGCCATTTCCTATGGCTTGCGGCATATAGTTGGTTTCAACGCGAAAGTAGAACAGATTGGTTCCGGTGACACTAGCATGGGCGTCCCAGGTAATCATTGACGCTAGGTCTCCCCCTCCATGCACTTCGTGGCAGGTGCCGCAATCGGCCAGAACATTACTGTTGGAATCAAGGTGAAGAGCTACATCGCATTTGTTGGATGCCACGCCGGTCGGATTGTGGCATTGGCCGCAGGTTGTTGACTGCTGTTCCGCATCCCGAGAAATTAAGAGTCCAGAGTGTCCCGCTCCGTGGCAGGTTAGGCAGTCAATACTATATTTCGCATTGTGCCCCACCAATGTTTGGCCGATGAGTGCTGTGCAAGCGGCTGTTACGCAGCAGATCAGCATATACAAAGTTATGCTTCTGGTTGGCATCACTGGGAATGCTCCACTTTAAGCCGATAGAATCCCTTGGTTTCAACGCTGTGCACGGTGTCGGTATAGCTGTTCCAAGGAGGGGTTCCCTGGATCCCGTTCGTAACCAACTGCATTGATTCCGATAAATTGCTGCTCCAATACAGGCTGTATGAGCGGTCGTACTGTCCGCGCCAGAGCAGTACGAAGTTGCCGGAAGCCGCATCTACGGCCTGGTCTTCAATTTCAAACACAGCTGCCGCACTAAAGGGGTCGGTGCCGGCAATCCATTCGTCTGTATTGATAACCCCGTCACCATCAGTATCCAGAGCTGGGTCAAGGTCGGTGACTTCCGTGAAGTTGGCTTCCCACCAGTCGGAAATTCCGTCGCCATCAAGGTCGGCTTCTCCGATAGAGTTCGTGGGGTATATGTCTATGCCAAATACATTGGTCGAGGAAAGGCCTCCGGAATCGGTTACACTGACACGGACGCTCTGGGAGGTAGTCACGCTGTAATCGAACGTCGTCTGCACCATCAGGTTTGCGCCGTCGATGGAAAAGTTAGTGTTACCAGAGTTTCCGTCTCCCGCGACGAGCGAATAGGTCTGTGTGTCGCCCAGATCCTCGTCAAGCGCGGTGAAAGTTCCCGCAAGTGTATTTGTGGGTTGTCCCTCAAGAACATAGGCAGAGCTGAGTTCAAGGTAAGTCGGAGCTTCGTTGATGTCTGTAACCGTTAACCTCAGGTTTTGTGCCAGCATGAGATTGCTTGAGTTTGCGCCTGTCACGGCAATCCGAATCGACATATTGGTAATCTGCTCAAAGTCCAGTGATTGCGCGGTGATAAGATTAGTTCCGTTAATTTCGAAGAAGGCGTTATCATCGGGCCAGGTTGGTGCCGCCAGCATGTAGGTAACAGGGCCGACCGGGGCAAGGGAAAGGCTTAAGGTTCCAACCGTTGTGCCCACAGGAATATTTTCGGCCACGGGGGAAGCATTAAGTTGAACATCGCCTAACGTGGCTTGTTGGCGGATCACCTCGACACGACCATCCGCGCTACTGCCAACGATGACGCTGTTGCTGCCGTTAGATGGGTCGGTAATAAGAATATCGAGCCCAAGGTTAATCGTTCCGGGGGTTGTTCCGTGACCACCATAATTAATACCTTTGTACGTGCCTGTGTCGGCATCCCATACCTGAATCTTCCCTAAAAAAACATCAAGAGCATGAATTTGGTAATTATTATCAACCGCAACGCTCTGGAGGGTTCCGACTTTTCCGACGTCAATCGCAGACCCGATGAGTGGAGGGGTTAGAACTCTCAATAGGTTTCTGTTTAAATCAAAAACCTGAAAACGATCGTTGCCCTGGTCAGCCACAAACAATTCGCCTACAGCCTGCCCTGCCGCATTCGTGCGATATGCAACATCAACGGAAATAGGGAATCTGAATTCACCATCTGCAGTGCCGAACGATCCAATGTCACCCAGATGCACCCCGTCCATGCTGAAGGTTCGAATGCAGTGTGAAGCGCTGTCGGCTATATACAGGTTACCATAAAAATCAAGCGCGATGTCACTTGGCACACTTAGCAGGCCTGTGCCGATATTTCGCTGGAAGTCCCCGTTCTCGTCATAAACCTGCACGGCACTGACGCCGCGGTTACCAACAAACATGGTCCCGTCAAAGCCTACTGCAATACCGAGCGGGAAGTTTTGGTACTTAAGTTCGCCGATAGGAGAGAGGGATGCATCATAAATGAAGACCGAACCAACCACGGGGTCCGTCACGTAAATTTTTCCTGCGGGCCCACGCGCTAAACGAGAAGGGGATTTAATGCTGTGGATAACACTAAGATCTGCAGCTTTCGCCGTGAAGGATAGAATTAGAACAAGACCCAGGAGCAGATAGAGGCAAGCGCCCCTGCATATATCTCGATAACATGAATATGATAGACTCATCCTGATGTCCATTTCGATCACTAAACTGCTGGTTACAAAAACGCCCATACCCCATTTATAATACTATACCATTAAGGCTTATTTGATGCGATGGGACATATCTATGGTAAAGCGGACAAAATGTGATAAAAGTGCAAGAAAAGGGTTTGAAAGCCCTTATTTTCTATGGCTTTTGAGGTTGAAGAGCTTTCTGACGGATTGAGCGAATTGCTCCCATTGTCCGTTTTTATGTGATTCTGCAAGCTGTTTTCTTGCTGGACCCATTAGTCGGTTTGAAAGACGGTGAACAAGATCTTTTAGCTCATCGTGATGATGGGCTTCGAGCTTTGAGAAGGCTTCTTTGCTGAGAGTTTTCTCTAGTTCCTCTTCCTTGATGTTGTCGATGTATTCTGTCAGATCTTTCATCAGGATCGGAAATGAATTGTCCGCAAATAAATCGGCAAGGGCGATTGCTTCCGTTTTTACTATCTCGGTGGCTGCGTCAACGGCCAGATGTCTGTGCGCCAGATTCTCATTGGTAATTTTCTGCAGGTCGTCGATGTCATAAAGATAGACGTTGTCCATGTTTGCGATTTCCGGTTCGATGTCTCTTGGAACAGCGATATCGATCAGGAGAATGGGGCGGTTGTGACGTTTTTCTATGGCGGCTTTTACTGCACCCGTCTTGATCATGCAGTGCGGGGCACTTGTGCTGCTTATGACTATGTCTGTCAGCGCAAGGTTTTCCTCAAGAAGGTCAAAGGTAATGGATTTTCCTCCGTACTCTTTGGCAAGCAGCGCGCCTTTATGCGCGGATCTGTTTGCCACGATAACATTTTTCACACCGTGATCGATAAGGCTTTTTAGCGTCAGTTCACCCGTTTCTCCTGCGCCCACTATCATGGCGGTTTTTTCAGAGAGATTGTCGAAGACTTTTTGTGCAAAGTCGACTGCGATAGAGCTGACGGAAACGCGGCCGTGGCAGATGGTGGTTTCGGTGTGTACGCGCTTTGCGGTGCGGATTGATTCCTGAAGGAGTTGATGCACGTATTTGCAGTCGGGCTGTGTTTCTACGGCTATGGAATATGCCTGCTTGACCTGCCCCAGAATCTCCGTCTCACCCACTACCATGGAGTCCAGACTGGAGCAGACCCGCATCAGGTGTTCAATGGCGTCGGGTCCGGATTTCATGTAAAAATGAGTCATGTCGGCATCGGTCAGGCTGGTCTTGGCGCAATCGGCAAGCAGTTGAGCCATTTCCGCTTTATCCAGTGTGACGTCCTGCCCCGCAAGATAAAGTTCTGTTCGGTTGCAGGTCGACAGCAGAAATACATCGAGTTTACTGGTCTGTTCTTTGATAGCCTGGATGGCAGGCGAAATGCGCGCTTGAGTAAAGGAGAACTTCTCTCTTAGCTCCAGAGATGATGTTTTGAAGTTTATGCCCAGTACTTTAATCTGCATGTTTAGTTTCCGATTGGTGTGCTTATAAAGCTATGCGAACTCTCCGTTACAATATGCACACCAAAGAATGTGAATAGCACAAATAGAAGTCCCGCAATAGTTGCGAGGGCTATTTTTCTGCCGTGTTGGTCCCCTTTAGTGCGAAGGTGAAGAAGGATGGCGTAGACAATCCAAGTGGCTGCGGTTGCAGCGGCCTTTGGATCCATTATCCATTTTGAGACATCCGCGGTTTTGTGGGCCATCATAATTCCGAATGCGATGGAAGCGGTGAAGGTGATGAAAGCCAATCCTATCTGTCTTCGCATCAGCGAATCGAGAATCTCGAGTGACGGGAAGTTCTCGTAGGTCGCGCCAAAATGTTTTCTTTTCAGGTTGTTGTCCTGAATGAGGTAAATCAGTGCAAGGATGCTGGCAGTGGTGAAGAAGCCGTATCCAATAAACGCGGAGGAGACGTGGAGCGACAGCAATGATGTTGGCCATGTAGCATCTGGACTTGTGGGAACATCGTTGATCGAAGTCAAAGCGATTGCCATTACCAATGTGATGGATGGCAGAACTATAGCGGACACACCCTTGAGATTATCTCGTGCAGCCATATTAATGTAAGAGATGAAGAGAGCGAGTGAGTACAGGCTTAAAGCTTCCATCTGGCCAAAGACAGGTATCTTTCCTTCCTGAATGCCGCGAAGGGCAAGCAGGAGGATAATTGCAGTCGCACTGCATATTGACAGGGCGAGCACAGGTTTTTCGGTGAATGGGCGTTGGCGATTCAGCTGTGACAATGCTGTCACTGAAGCTGCAATGCAACAAGCTATTGCCGATCCTGCTAATATTATTTGCCATATCATATTGTTTGTTTACCCATTCTATATAGATTTATTTCTCTGAGAATATACTGAAATGAATCATGATGCAATATGGATAATTCTCAGTATATAGATAATATTGGTATCCATCCAGCGAGTGGGTTGAAAGTAATACAAAACAATGTATATGTTTTTGCTTTACTGAATATTAATTATGAGTTAGTTATAGGACAAATCTAAGAATCTAAACACAAAGATTCACAGAAGAGGTTGTTATATGTCACATGGTTCAGATGATTTCACGGCTAAAAGTTTGAAGGGCGGCATTGTAGAAAAAATATTTGATATGGCTCGCCGTCAATGTGGAATTACATTCTCGGTTGTTTTTCCCCGGACGGACGGCTGGGGGCATATCGATCTTAGAGATGCAGAGCAGAAAACCGACTTCTGTCGTGTGATACGGCAGTCGAAGGAAGGTGTTAAACATTGCAAGATGTGTCATGTGCTTATGTCTGTCGCAGCCTGCAGTCAAGGCCTGACCGAGCAAAAATGCCATGCTGGTGCGACAATCCTGGTGCAACCCATCGAAGAGGGCGGTGAGGGCGGAATGGCAATACTTACATCCTGCGCTTTTCGGCATGACGAGAAGGCCGCCGCTTGGAAGTTCGTCAAGCAGAGGGGCAAGCAACTTGGCCTGGAGGAAGAGGAGTTGAAAAAAGCTTTTTTGCAGCTCCCGGATCTCGATGATGCGAGGACTCATTGCCTGACAGAGATACTGCCGTTGGCAATAGCGGCGATCAGAGAGCTTGGCCAGCGAATGGAGCTGGAAAATAAGCTGAAGGAGTGTCGAGCCAGCAGGGGTAAGCTATCGGCTGGCGAACATCTGAAGCAGGAGTTTGCAGATGTTGCTGAGAATCATGACAAATCCGAGGGCATGCCCGATATAGCGTCGATGAGGGGCAAGAAGACGCCGATCTTGATAAAAGTTGTCTGCTCGATGGTCAGACGCAGACCCCAGATACCTTATACAGTTGAGGAGCTTGCAACGGCGGCGAGAATGACGCCTAATTATTTCTCGTCTATATTCCATAAGCATACAGGGCAGTGTTTTATGGACTATCTGACTGATCAAAGGATTGAAAGGGCGCAGAAGCTGCTGGCAGATCCATCTTTGAACGTCAGCGAGGTGGCTTCGATGTGCGGATATGATGACCCCGGATATTTCACTCGCAGGTTTAAGCGAAAGACCGGCATGACACCCCGAGCATGGAGAGAAAAGAAGGGATGATTAGAATCATCCCTATTTCTGTATCTTTCTCCGGTCTTTTCTGTAGGAGTATTTATGATACATAATATTTTAGGTGGTGAAAAAGTGAATTTATCAGACGACAGTGATCTTGCTCTTAACGGAGTAAAAGATTTGATTGTATCTGCCGTCAAAGATTCGTCTTTGTGTTCTATGGTCGACAAGTTTGAAGACATCTTGAATGGCGGCAAGATGCTGAGGGCCCGTCTTGTTTTGAGGGTGGGTTCAGCTTCTGATGCAGACAGGGATGTCTTGTGGGCTGCTTCTGCCGCGGTGGAGATGATACATGCGGCCAGTCTTTTACATGATGATGTTATTGATGGCGGCAAATTGCGTCGGGGAGAGCCGGCATTATGGATTCGAGAGGGTGTGCAGGGAGCCATATTGTTCGGTGATTTGCTGGTATGCAAGGCAATAGGAGTTTTGTTGGACGTGGGGGACGGCCGTTTGCTGAAGCCGTTTATAAAATTTACTTCGGAAATGTGTGACGCTGAGGTGGAGCAGGAACTTGTATTAAGGGGTAGTGAGACGAACTGGGCGCAGGCGGTCAGTACGGCGCGCAGGAAGACAGGTTCGCTGTTTGCGTTCGCGGCGTATGCCGGTGCCGGTGCGGATGAGGATAAAAGATTGGCACTTTCTGAATCTGGATACGGCATAGGGACGGCATATCAGTTGGCTGATGACATTTTGGATGCTTTTGGAGATGCAGAGACTTCGAATAAGACTTTAGGTACGGATGCGGATCGCAGTAAAATTACGGCGGCTAAAAGTTGGAAGCTTGCAAACGTTGATCCGATAAGTTATATAGATGGTCTTTGTGAGAAATCAAGGGCTCGTTTGGATGCTTGGCCTGAGCTTCAAGCTGTATGGGATAAATATTTTTATAGTGATATAGGGCCGACTATAGGTAGATTTGTAGAGAAGTTTTCGCTTGAAGCGGTGTCGTAAGGGAACATTTTTGGTGAGCAAGACGTACAGGATAAAAAAGGGATTTGATATCGGATTGGCGGGACGGCCGTTAACCGAGCTTTCTGATGCATCCGCTGGATCTACGGTGGCGGTTTATCCTCTTGAGTATACGGGCTTTAAGCAGCGTCTGAAGGTTACGGAAGGCGACGCCGTCAAACGCGGAACCGAATTGCTTGAGAACAAAAAGAACGTGAGACTCAAGATTTGTTCGCCAGCTTCAGGGAAGATTAAAAAAATCATCCGTGGCGAACGTCGGTTTGTCGAAAAGATCATCATCGAGACCGATGAAAGCGGAGAGGCGGAGCGCTTCGGGCAATATACAGCCGATAAGATATCCGGTTTATCGAAAGATGATGTGATCAATCAGCTCCTGAGTACTGGGTATATGGCATTTATCCGCCAACGCCCGTTTGGCGGAATAGCCGACCCTGAAGCTTCACCAAAATCTGTTTTTGTGAACGCTATGAATACCGGGCCATTTCAGGTGGATGCAACTGTTGCGGTTGGCGTTGATGCCGAAGGTTTTCAGGCTGGTCTGGATATTCTCACCCGTCTAACCGATGGGGCTGTACATTTGTGTGTTGGCCCTGAGGCTGGCGAGGTTCTCAAACAGGCAAGTAATGTGCAGGTGCATGTTTTTAAAGGGAAGCATCCTGCAGGTAATACAAGTGTTCATATCAGCAAGATTGAACCCATGGCGTCGACGGATGTTGTTTGGACTGCTAAAGCCGTCGATGTTGTTCTGATAGGAAGACTCTTTCTTGATGGTGAATTGCCTACAACGAGGGTTATCGCGATTGGCGGACCGGGCGTTAAGAAGGAATTTTGTAAGCATTATCGTGTAAACATTGGCGGCGAACTGGGAGGTTTGCTTTCTGATGCGCTGGTTGATGGTGAACAGCGTCTGATAAACGGAGACGCGTTGACTGGAGAGACGGTGGAGGCGAGTCCTAGCCTGCGCTTACAGCAGTCGGCGTTGACGGTTGTGCCAGAGGGGCGCACACGTCAGTTTCTTGGCTGGGTGGAGCCTGGATTTAATCAGATGAGTTTTTCCAGGTTATGCGCGTCGACATTTATTGGCGGCCGTAACCGAAAGTGGAAATTGGACACCAACACACATGGGGGTGTTCGCGCGATGGTCTTTACTGGATATTATGACAAGGTCATGCCGATGAATATAATGGTCGACTATCTTGTCAGGGCGGTGCTGGCTGGCGATACTGATGAGTCTATCAGCCACGGCATACTGGAGACGCTTCCGGAAGACTACGCGTTATGTGAATTTATATGTCCCTGCAAGATGGAATTGCAGGAGATAATAGCCGACGGCTTGAAGATGATAGAAGAAGAAGGGATATGAGGACAGTGGACGGTGGCGGTAAAGAGCAAACCCTACAGTCCAAAGGTCTTAACAGTCCGGGGCAAAGGAAATAATGAAGTTTTTGTTGGATTTCTTAGATAAAGAGCGGCCTAAGTACCATAAAGGTGGTTGGCGCGAGAAGATTGAACCTTTGTTCGAGGCTGGTGACGGGTTCTTGTTTACCCGGGATAAGGTGACGGCGAAGGGTTCGCATGTTCGTGATGCGCTGGATCTAAAACGTCTACTGATTACGGTTATCTGGGGTATAATGCCTTGTTTTCTGTTTGGTATATGGAATGCCGGGCATCAGTATAATTTGAACACTGTCGGCATCGAGCCCGGGTTTGTGGCTGATGTTCTTCGGGGGCTGTTTATTGTCCTTCCTGTTGTCATAGTCTCATATGGTGTTGGTGGGTTCTGGGAAGTTCTTTTCTCCTGTGTTCGCAAGCACGAGATCAACGAGGGCCTGCTTGTTACCGGGTTGTTATTTCCATTGGTGCTTCCGCCAACGCTCCCTTTATGGCAGGTGGCTGTGGCGGTTTCGTTTGGGGTGGTTATCGGTAAGGAGATTTTTGGCGGTACAGGCATGAATCTTGTTAATCCGGCTCTGATGTCGCGAGCATTTCTATTTTTCGCTTACGCAAAATATATTGTGGGTGATGTTTGGATTGCGACGGGTGAAACTGCAATTGATGCGTACTCAGGGGCAACTCCGCTTGGTATTATCGCCAACTTGCCAGAAGGCACATCGGCGGTACAGGCTCTGAACGATGCCGGGTATAGTTTTACATCTATGGCTATAGGCAGCATGCCTGGGAGCATAGGGGAGACAAGCGCGATCGCTTGTGCGTTTGGAGCAGCACTTTTAATTGTAACAGGCGTGGCATCCTGGCGGATTATGTTGTCATGCGTGGTGGGTTTGTTGGGTGTGTCAACACTCGCAAAGATTTCAGGCGTTGTCGGCATGGGTCAGATC
This sequence comes from Lentisphaerota bacterium, assembly GCA_030590485.1. Lineage (GTDB taxonomy): Bacteria > Verrucomicrobiota > Kiritimatiellia > UBA8416 > JAUUYL01 > JAUUYL01. The sequence goes on from JAUUYL010000005.1 coordinate 52,236, forward strand.
CCCCCGTATTATCACCTGGTAATGGGCGGCTTTGCATTTGGTGCGGTTTTCATGGCTACTGATCCTGTATCGGCTACAGCTACAAACCTCGGTAAATGGATTTACGGTTTTCTGATTGGGGCTTTGGTCGCCGTCGTGAGAATTTGGAACCCTGCGTATCCAGAGGGGGTGATGCTTTCGATCTTATTCATGAATGTGATGGCACCAATGGTAGATTATTTCGTTGTAGAATATCACGTAAAGCGGAGGCTGAAACGTGGGTGAGCAGATAAAAACAATTGGCTTTGCTACTGCGGTCTGCCTGGTGTGCAGTCTGTTGCTTTCCGTGGTGTATTCCAGTCTCAGGGAAGAGCAGGAGGCAAACAAAGCAAACGAGGTCAAGGTCAAGGTTCTCAGCGTTCTTGGCCTTGAGGTTCTTGACGAGAAGGGTCGCCAGATCAAAACGAACGAAGAAATTGTCGAGATGTTCACCAGCCAGATTGAAGGGATGGTTCTGGACAGCAACGGAAAGATGGTTGAGGGCGTATCTGTAGGAGATCTTACAGCTGAGGATATCAATTTGCGCCTGAAGACAGGCCAGAAGGAATATTACCCGCTTTACATATATAAAGACAAGACGACAGGCAATAAGAAATACGCGATTCACATGAGCGGTATGGGTCTATGGTCTGTGGTTAAGGCGTACATGGCTATGAATAGTGATTTGGAGACAATCTCCGGCATGGTGTTTTATGATCACGCTGAGACGCCGGGCCTTGGCGGAGAAATCGAAAAAGACTTCTTTCAGAACCAGTTTGAGGGGAAGAGGATGCGTGAAAAGGGTAAACTGAAAGAGTTTAATATTATTAAGCCGGGTCTTGAGACAGATGATTTTTGCATAAGCGGGATAAGCGCCGCTACGATGACCTGCAATGGCGTAAAGGCGTTTATCAATAAAGATTTCAAAGTATACAACATGTATTTCGATACAATCAGGAATTGAGGAATGGCTAGCAATAAACGCATTTTATGTGATCCGTTAACAGATAATAATCCTATTACCTGGCAGGTTTTGGGTGTCTGTTCGGCTCTCGCCGTGACGACACAGGTGAAGACTGCCATTGTGATGAGTTTGGCGCTGACGTTCGTTCTCTGTTTTTCCAATCTTGTAATATCGCTTTTGCGCAAGGTGATACCTGGCAAGATACGGATGATTGTCGAGCTGTGCGTGATAGCCACGTTAGTCATCATTGCGGATCAGTTCCTGAAGGCCAAGATGTATGATGTGAGTAAGCAGTTGAGTGTTTTTGTAGGGCTCATCATTACTAACTGTATTGTCATGGGGCGTGCGGAGGCGTTTGCGCTCCAGAACAAACCGTTTGCTTCCGTATTGGATGGTATAGGGAATGGGCTTGGATACAGTATAGTTTTAGTTGCGGTTGCGGCGATTCGGGAACTCCTTGGGTCGGGCACCTTGCTAGGATTGCAAGTCATGCCGGAAGCATATCCCTGTAACACGCTCATGATATTGCCGCCTGGAGCATTTATTATTATTGGCCTGCTCATATGGTTCCAGCGGGTATATATTTCGAAAACTTTAAGAGAAGAAGAATGAGAATGGACAGTACGACAGTAGGACAGTGGACAGTGAATGGGGAAAAGTACCCTACCGTCCATAGTCCTCGGACTATAGTTCCGGGGCAGGGGGAGATAACATGGATTTGTTGAATCTGGCAGTTAAATCGATATTTATCGAGAATATACTATTGGCGCTGTTCCTTGGTATGTGCTCTTATCTGGCGCAGTCAAAAAAGGTTGAATCCGCGAAGGGTTTGGGGTTGGCGGTAATTTTTGTTCTCACGATTGCCACCCCGATCAATTGGCTGATAAGGAAATATTTATTGGCAAAGGGCGCGTTGGAATGGACGGGCGTAGAGGCGCTGGCTGAGTTGGACTTGTCGTTTCTGACATTTATATGCTTTATCGCTGTAATCGCATCATTGGTTCAGATCGTTGAAATCGTGATCGATAGGTTCTTTCCTGCGCTTTATACAACACTTGGCATTTTCCTTCCTCTGATTTCGGTGAACTGCGCGATTCTGGGTGCGTCACTTTTTATGGTAGAACGCAAGTATACTCTTGCTCAGTCTGCAGTGTACGGGTTTTCGTCCGGCATTGGCTGGGCGTTGGCAATTGTAGCACTGGCTTGCATAAGGAAAAAACTGCGTTATTCGCATGTTCCTGATCCGTTGCGCGGCCTTGGTATTGCGTTTATCATTACGGGTTTAATGGCCATAGGGTTTTTATGTTTTTCCGGGATTAATTTGGGTAGCTGATATGGATTGGTTTTTTGTAATAGCGAGCACGGTGGTCTTTACGGGAGTCATACTCCTCCTTGTAGTGATTCTGTCGTTCATATCGAGTCGTCTTTCTCCTGGCGGCTCGGTTGTCATTAATATTAATGACGGCAAGAAGTCCATGACAGTAGAGCCGGGTCAGAATCTGTTGTCGACATTGGTCGGAGCTGAGGTGTTTATACCTTCTGCCTGTGGTGGTGGCGGAACTTGCGGCATGTGCAAATGCGTCGTAAATGAGGGCGGCGGAGAGATTCTTCCAACGGAATTGGGTTTCATCAAGAAGTCGGAACGTCGTGAGGGTGTGCGTTTGGCTTGTCAGGTGAAAGTGCGTGAAGATATGAAAATCTCAGTTCCCGAAGAAGTTCTTGATGTCAAGAAGTGGGAATGTACGGTTCGTTCCAACGAGAGCGTGGCGACCTTTATTAAGGCATTCATTATTGATCTTCCGGAAGGTGAGACTCTCAACTTCCGTGCTGGCGGCTACATCCAGATTGACATTCCTAAATATAACTTAGCATTCAAAGACTTTGTTATTGGTGATGAATACAAGGGTGATTGGGAACACTTCAACTTCCTGGATCTTACTTGTCGGAATGACGAAGAATGCTTTCGTGCTTATTCCATGGCTAACCATCCTGCGGAAGGTAACTGTGTCATGTTGAATATTCGCATAGCTACGCCTCCGCCCAAGACGAGTTTTCCTCCCGGAATAGCATCATCATACATTTACAATCTCAAGCCTGGCGACAAGGTGATGGTCAGCGGACCTTATGGTGAATTCTTCTTAAAGGATACAGATAGAGAGATCATGTTTATTGGCGGCGGTGCTGGCATGGCACCTATGCGTAGCCATATCTTTGACCTGTTTCATACGAAGAAGACGGACCGAAAGGTTAGCTTCTGGTATGGGGCGAGATCGAGTAGAGAAGTATTTTATGATGATGAGTTTGAGCAGATTGCAAGAGAGAATGACAACTTCAAGTTCGAGATAGGCCTCAGTGATCCTCAGCCTGAAGACAACGGGGAAGGTTATACAGGTTTCATTCATCAGGTTGTGCTGGAAAACTATCTTGATCAACATGAGGATCCCACCGAAATAGAATATTATCTTTGTGGTCCCCCGCTGATGTTGAGTGCGGTAAATAAGATGCTGTACGATCTCGGTGTTGATCCCGATATGATAATGTATGACGAATTTTAGTTTGGGTTATTCTGTCTCTAGCTAAGTGAGTCGCTGAAATGCAAAAAAAACTATATACCTTTAAGATAATTGCTCTGTTGGTTGTGGTTTTCGGGCTTTATTATCTTTATATCAGTCGGGTGTCAAGGGGGGGGCAATATGCAAGCCGCACGTTTTCCGGCCTTACCATGGGGACGTTTTATCGGGTAGAAATTGTAGGGCACGATTTGAGTCGTGCTGAGATTAGCGCGACGAAGGCAAAAGTCGATATGGTCCTTCTCGGTGTTAACGATGCCATGTCAACATACATTCCAGAAAGTGACATATCTCGGTTTAACGCGTTGGACAGTGTTGAAGCGTTTGATGTGTCGGAGAGTCTTTCCTATGTAGCGGAAGCGGCTCTGGTTGTGTCAAGGGCGAGCGATGGAGCGTTTGATCCCACGGTAGGTCCGCTTGTTAACTTGTGGGGGTTCGGCAGCGAAGATGTCGAAGATGAGATCCCAACGCAAGCGCAGATAGATGAAGTACGTAAGAATGTTGGGTATCAATATCTGTCTATCCCTAAGCCCGGGACATTGCAAAAGGCAATTCCTGGTTTGCAACTGGATCTGGGGGCTGTCGCCAAGGGGGCAGGGGTAGATATGGTGTTGTATTTACTGAATGATAGTGGCTACTCAAATGTTTTGGTAGAGGTGGGCGGAGAGATAGCGGTTTCCGGGCACAACAAGCGTGGTAAGAATTGGAAGATTTCCATTGAAACGCCGAAGATGGATGCCGGGATAGGGGAAGGGCGATATGCCATATTGTCGCTTGAAAAAGGTGCGGTTGCTACGTCAGGTGATTACAGAAATTACAAGGAGGAAGGTGACCGTCATTATTCGCATGTGCTTGATCCTCGGACAGGTTGGCCGGTGAGTAATGGGGTGGCAAGCGTAACGGTTGTGGCTAAGGATTGTATGACCGCCGACGCTCTGGCGACAGCGCTAATGGTGTTGGGCCCCGAGAAGGGCTTGAATTTTATGATTACGCAGGAAGGTGCAGATGCGATGATTGTGGTCAGGAATGACACTGGTGAGTATCGTGACTATTGGACTGCCGGTTTCTCGAGGTACGTTTTTCAAAATTGAGAGGTGCACTACAGCAACCGGCTCGCATTTTTCGGCCGCGGATAATAAGGCCTATAGCCATGCCAACGAAGCAAAGAAGGAATATAGCACAAGAAATAATAATGGTAAGGACAGTGTTCACGGTTAGATATTAGCAGGCAGACTGTTGAGCGCAAGAATCAAAAGTATTTTTCGGAGACAAAGCACATAAAAAGGAGAAATAAAATGAGAACAGCTGCAGATATTCTTAAGAACAATGTACATGACATCGCCAGCGTTCCGGCTGACACGACTCTTTTTGACACGTTAATTTTAATGTCAAAAAAGAAGGTCGGAGCAATGTTAGTGAAGGGTGGCGAAGAGTATATCGGCATATGGACCGAACGCGACCTTATGCGGCAGGTGATTCAGGACGGATTTGATCTGAAAACAGCCAAGATCGGAGACTATATGGTGACAGACCTGAGATACGCAGACGGCTCTGAGACGGTGTATGATATGATGGATAAGTTTCTTGGGTTGCGTTTGAGACACCTTTTGATTCAGGAAGATGGGAAGGTTATAGGTGTTTTATCGATTGGGGATGTCATAAAGGCCACTCTCAGGGAAAAGAAGGACGAGATCGAGAGTTTAAACACCCTGGTCAGCTGGGAATACTATGAAGAATGGAAGCCTAAGACCGCAGAGTGAGTTTGAGCAGAAACAGGAGAAGAGCAGATGAATTTGGGTGAAGTGCTGGAGGGCATAGCCGACTTTGAGGTTAAACTGGAGTCTTATTATGCTTCGGTCAGAGATGAGTCAGGGTCTAACGGGGTTCGGTTGCTTGTGTATTTTTTAGGCAGAAACAGACGTAGAATTCAATCGATTGTTGAGGCTTGTTCTGCTGAAATGCTTGACGGAATCAAAGCAGAGAAGGTGGGCGACAATCTCGCGTGTAACCTGGTCGAGGCGCTTGAGACTGCAGTGCATCCGCCCAAGCAGGTAGATGCAGCACAGCTTCTTGAATTGGCTGATAACTTGGATGGGCTCTGCTTGAACTATTACAAGGAAGTCATACAGGTGTTGAGCGATGGGGATGCGATAAATCTCTTGGATCGCTTTATTGACTTGAAACAGGCTGAAAGAACGATGTTACAGAAAATGTCGGCGGTTGATTATTAACGATCCGGATAGGCGATATGGCAACATTTGAGTTGTATGGGAAAGCTGAAGAGGGTGCATCCCGCGGCAATCAGCCGGGCGGGTTTGGTAACGATGTATTAGTCAATAACGCCAGATGGTTTGTTTCTTTACGTTGGGTAGTTGCGTTTGTTCTTGCGGTGGCTGGAGTCGGGGGAAAGTATTTCCCCTCGATTTATGGCTGTGATGCCACAAACTTTATTCTCTGCTGGCCATGCCGCCTTGCGGCCGTTCTGATGCTGGCGAACATATATTTTTCTATACGCGTCAAGAAGCTTACCGTTCAGTCATCCAGAAGTGAAGTATTCACAAGTTTATGGACTCAAATAGCGTTTGATCTGGTGGTGTTGACTGCGGTGGTTCATTACGTTGGAAGTATAGAGACATTTATATCTTTCACTTATCTCTTTCATATTGTATTGGCATGCATATTTTTCTCCAGGGGAAGCAGTCTGGCGGTGACTTTGTTGGCGGCAGCGCTTTATACGGTTTGCGTGGCGCTTGAGGCGAATGGAATATGGACAAAAAGCTGTGTCGTGGAATCGCTTATTACCATTAGACCGGAAAATGCAATATACGCTGTTATCTACCCGGCTTCCGCGATAGCGATCTGGCTTGTGGTGTGGTATCTGGTGTCTACGCTAGCTAGCACGGTGCACGAGCGGAACGTACAGATAACACTTGTGAATGAACAGTTGAACAAGGCGCATATAGAGAAAAACCAGCAGATGTTAAAAACCACCCATGATCTGAAGGCTCCGTTTTCGGGAATGGAAAATAATATCCAGATGCTGCGAATGCTACACTGGGACAGTCTTTCTGATGAGGTGAAAGATCTGATTGAGCGTATAGAGACGAGGGCGAAGATTTTGCGTGAGCGCATCAAGGAGATATTGTTATTGGGCGACTTGAGGAGTGTTTCGGAGAATGCCAAACGGGTAGAGTGGGAGGATATTGACCTAAGGGGGCTTTTCGATAAGGTGTTGGAAGAAGTGCAGGGTAAAGCGACTGCGCGAAAGATAGAGATAGATATGGACATTCCGGCTGTAGACGTGAGAAGCAATAAAAAGAAACTGGTCACTTTGTTTAGTAATTTGTTGTCCAATGCTGTGTTTTACTCGCCGGAAGGGGCGCATGTTCAGGTGGTTGCAGAGCGACGAGATGCTGAGCTGGTGGTTAGTATTGTGGATAAGGGGATAGGCATTAGCAAAGAAGCTTTACCCCGTATTTTTGAGGAATTCTACATTTCTAAGGAAGGATCCCAATTTAATAAGTTGTCAAGCGGTCTCGGTTTGGCTATCGTTCATGAGATAGTTGATATGTTGGAGCTTCAGATACGGGTGGAAAGTGAGCTGGGCAAGGGGTCTCGATTTGAGGTTATTATGCCTGATGCAAAAGATGCGGACGGCAGGAATATAAAGCAAAAGGAGGAGAGCAAAATGGCGAAGGTACAAATCATTGATGACGAAGTTGATCTTGCCGGTAATCTAAAGATTCTGTTAGAGAAAGAAGGGCATACAGCTTTCACTTTCAATGAGGTAGAAGGTGCTGTTGATGAAATCATCAAGAATGCACCGGATGTTCTTGTGTTGGACGTGATGTTTCCTGGTAATCCGGCTGGTGGTTTTGATATAGCTCGGGCAGCCAGAACTCGCGATGAGCTCAAGAGTCTTCCTATCATCATGCTCACGGGTGTGAATCAGGAAATGCCGGTTGATTTCTCAAGTCAGGACATTGACTCAGATTGGTTGCCGGTTCAGGATTTCTTAGAGAAGCCTGTGGATATGCCGAAACTGATAGAGACGATAAACGGTTTATTGAAGAGCTAAGAGCGTTTTCTCAACGAATATATTGATGTCTTCTTCCGTATGGGCTGCAGAGACGAATGCGGCCTCGAATTGCGACGGCGGAAGGTAGATTCCAGACTTCAGCATAGAGTGAAAGAATTTCGCATGCTGTTTGGTGTCACAGCATTTAGCGTCTTCAAGATTCTTTATTTCTTCCTTGCGGAAGAATGGTGTAAACACTCCGCCTAATTGTGCTATGTGCATATCGATGTTTTTCTCTGCGCAGTGTGAGTTTACGCTGTCGGCCAGCTTCTTGCCCAATCGCGCCATCTCGGGGTAGGGGTTCTCATCACGCAGTATTTTCAGAGTTGTCATTCCCGCTGCGACTGCCACAGGATTTCCGCTGAGAGTTCCTGCCTGATAAACTGCGCCTAATGGAGCGAGCGATTCCATGATGTCTTTTCTGCCGCCGAGCGCGCCGATTGGCATTCCGCCGCCAATGATCTTGCCCAGAGTGGTTAGGTCTGGGGTTACATCACACATGTTTCCATAGGTTGTAGGTCCGAGTCTGAATCCATTTATCACCTCGTCAAAAATCAACAGAGCGCCGCAATCGTCGGAAATCTGTCTGAGTTCCTCAAGGAACCCTGGCTTGGAAGGTACCAAGCCCATATTCCCGGCTACAGGTTCCATGATAATCGCCGCGAGATCATTTGCGTTTTCTGAAACAATCTGCCTGACGGCATCAATATCGTTATAAGGTGCTACGAAAATATCTGCAGTCATGCTGTCAGGAACACCGGCGGATGATGATATGCCGGCTGTGAGCAGTCCACTGCCGGCAGAGACAAGGAGGCAGTCGGTATGGCCATGGTAGCCACCTTCAAACTTTAGTATCTTGTTGCGTCCTGTATATCCTCGTGCGAGACGTAAGGCAGTCATCACGGCTTCCGTGCCTGAGCTCACCAGCCTTACCATGTCGATGTAGGGAACCAGCTCACAGATGAGTTCGGCGAATTCCACTTCGCGTGGCGTATTGGTGCCAAAACTTGTGCCGTCAGAAGCGGCCTGCTTGATTGCTTCTACAACTTCTGGTCGAGCGTGGCCAAGCGGCAGGGGGCCCCATGATCCGCAGAAATCGATGAGCTCGACTCCATCGGCGGTCTGCATTCTGGAGCCATTGCCTTTGACGATGTATACTGGGTCGCCGCCTACTGAATTGAAAGCTCTTACCGGGCTGTTAACACCACCAGGAATTACTTTGCATGCTCTTGCGAAAAGTTCTTTGGAATTCATATGTAGTTCGTTCAAAGTCGTGAAATCGTTAAAGCCGGCTTTCTCCCTATTCATCACTTATCAGTCATCATTTCCTCATATTGATTGGCCCAATATGAGATCACAAGGTCTGTACCTGCTCTAACCATGGCAGTAGTAGACTCCCTGACCATTTCTTTGAGATCACCCCAGCCCCTGTCTGCAGATGCTATCAATGCGGAGTACTCACCACTGACATTGTACGCTGCAATCGGCAGGTCAGTGCAATCTCGGAGCTGAGAAATTATATCAAGATAAAGCAGGGCTGGCTTGACCATGAGTATGTCAGCGCCTTCCTCTTCATCCATGAGTGACTCCCTGATTGCCTGTTTGGGATCTCCGTATGACTGTTGGTATGCCTTGCGGTCACCAGACTGGGGTGCTGATTTCTCTGCCTCTCTGAACGGACCGTACATCGATGATGCAAATTTGGTTGAATAACTCATTATCAGTGTATCCTGATAACCAGATGAATCGAGCTCGGCACGGATAGCGCCGACCTGTCCATCCATCATGGCGCTGGGCGCTACGATGTCGGCGCCGGATTTAGCATGGGAAAGAGCGATTTGAGCCAGAGAGTGGTTTGTTACATCGTTATTGACCGTGCCATCCGGGTCCAAAATGCCGCAATGACCATGATCAGTATACGCGCACATGCATACGTCTGTCAGGATTACAAGGTGGGGATATGCTGAGCGAACGGTCTGGACTGCCTCTTGAACTACCCCGTTCTCGGCATAAGCTGAAGAGCCTTTTATGTCTTTTGATGTGTCGTCAATGACTCCAAATATCAATACACTGCCGATGCCCGAGTCGACAACAGGTTTGAGATCTTCGACAAGGCAGTCTGCCGTAAGTCGGGATTGGCCGGGCATGGCGTCAATGGGTTCTCGCCTATTCACGCCTTCAATGACAAAAACAGGCCATATAAACTTCTCTGGACCGGGCATAGTCATATCGAACATCCGCCGGAGGCCCTCTGACTTGCGCAGTCTGCGTAATCTTGTATGTGGATAACTACTCATATTTTGGATTTTAAACTCTTCGTAAGCTCAGAGCAAGCGAGATAAAGCGGATTTAGAAGATTGTTTTTATGATCCTTCGCATTATGTGAGGCTAATATTAACGTAATAAGCTGCCAATGTGCTGATAGCGGACTTGACGGTTGCTTCATCCCCTATGATATCTGACTCGAGATTCATTTTTCCCAGTTCTTTTGCGGTCGGAATGCCTATGGAAAGGATGGTCTTGCTCGAAAGTGCCTCGGCACCCCACAGTTCAGAGAAGGCCAGGACTGCTGATGCGCTGGCAAAGAATACAGAATCGAAATCAGGTAAGGAGTCATATCTTACGGGTTTATTTTCGTACAGAACGCAATCGGTAATATCGGCGCCCAACTTGCCCAATTCTTCTGCCAATGAAGTACCTGCCTTATCAGCACGGAGTCTCAATATGCGATCGCCTTTGTTGATGCAAGGTTTGATGGTGTTTACGACGGAAGTAGCGTTGAATCCCGAATCGGGCATTGCATCAGGAGTTATGCCTCTTTTTTTGAACTCATCAGCCGTTCCTGTTCCGCATACGAGTACCTTGGGGACTGAGCGAAGGTCTATATTGTTGGCTGAAGCTATATCAAAGAAACATCGTGCGGCAGACGGGGAGGTGACAACCATCCAGTCATAGGTCTCGATGTTTGCAATATCATCGATTGCGGCATTTAGAGGGACAAGATCAATAAGGGGGCGTTGAACGGGTATACCACCCAGATCGGAAGTAATGCGTGAGGCCTTTTCCTGTAGAGCTTCGCTGCATGTCAGAAGAATCTTGTTGCCTTTGAGTGCGCCGTAGGATGTGTAGGAATATGCAGTGGTTTCACCAACCAGCAGTAACCCCGGGAGAGATGCAAGTGATGAGTGATGAGTGATGAGTGATGAATGGAGCTCGGACAACGGTGATTTGATTATTTGTTCATCGTCTGTTCCAGCGGCAAATACGATTGCAGCCGGTGTGTCCGGTGCAACACCATCGTCTGTCAGTTGTTTGGTTACTTCTGGTATGGCTTTGGCCGCCATAAAGAAAGCGATGGGCAGCTTAGCGCGTTCGTTACCGTTGACGGGGTCTATTCCTCCGCCCTGCTTGCGAGGAGTCATTACGCAAAACCCTTTTGAAAGTCCGCGTCTCGTCATCAGCATGCCCGTTGTTGTAGTCGCCAATTGAACGCTGCTGATTCCTGGTATTACCTTATAAGAGAGCTGAAGCTTGTCGAGTGTCTCTACTTCTTCCGCAAGGCGCCCGAAAATGCCGGGATCGCCGCCTTTGAGCCTTACGACTTTACTGCCGCGCCTGGCATGTTCTGCAATGAGAGCGTTTATTGCGTTCTGATCAAGATGATGATCACCGCAGCGTTTGCCTGCATCAATTCGCAGTGCGTTAGCGGGCACGTAATCAATAAGACCTTGAGGCATGAGTGCATCATGAATACAAACATCGCAGTTTTCGATAGCATTAATACCTGCGAGCGTGCACATGTCTGACGAGCCTATGCCGGCACCTACAAAATCTACGGACTTTGTAAAGAGGCTTCGGAGGTGTAGCATGGTCTTGTTTTCCGATTTGAAAGTAACAGCAAGATATCCTTGGCCGTCAGGAGGAGGCAGTTCGTCTTCGGACACCAGTTCGGAGATGCGGTCTTGTAAGTCTAGCCGATTAAGAGCCGCTGCCGCCATGACAAGCATATCGTAATCACCATTATCCAATTGTTCCAGGCGACTTTCTATGTTGCCCCGTATATTTTTCAGTATGGCATTTGGAAAGCGGGTGACGCACCATGTTTCGCGACGCTCACTGCTGATGCCGACTATAGGCTCGGCTTGCAGATCGGCACTTGTTTTTCCCGCCGGCAGGATTATCGCGTCACGAGGATCTTCCTGCCATGGCAGCCAGAACCAGTCTATATCATCCGGCATGGGGGATGGCAGATCCTTGGCGCTGTGAACAGCGCAATCTATATCCCCGTTCAATAGGGCGTCGTCGAGGTCTTTGGTGAAGAAATCCCGGGCGCTTTCACGCAGATCGGTAGATCGATCACGGTCTCCCGGTGACGAGAGTTCAATTATGTCGAATTTTATTGCCGGAAGCATGCCCTCTATCCGGTCAAGTGCGCCTCGAGCCTGAATGACGGCGAGTCTGCTGGATCGTGTTCCGGTTTTTATGGTTATGGGTCCGTTTGTCATTCTGAGGTGGTATCGTCGGCGGTTATTTCTTCCATATTCTTCAGGAACTCCAGGATGGCATTTTTGATGTCCCGAGCTTCGATGCAGGAGCGTCCGCCGGTGGAAACTGATATGGTAATACCGTTGTGCCTGAAGGATGCTGGCGAAACAAAATCGCCATTTCGCCAGTTTCCGTCGATGCAGCAACAAAGAACGCGGTTGTCTCGACATGCGTTGAGAACGGCATTGTTGACTTCCTCGTTATCGGTTGCTGCGAAGACGAGGCTTTGTTCTTTTATGTCACGCTTATCGAATTTTCGGGCGATATACTTTATCTGATTGTTTGACACGAGTTCCTTGAGCCCTTCGCATATTTCGGGGGCGATGACGGTTACATTGGCCAATGCCGAAGTAAGGGTTCGGGCTTTTCTGTTGGCGACATTGCCTCCGCCGACAATCAGGCATGATTTTGCCTCTACGAGAAGGCTGGCTGGCAATATTGTTTTGGCATCTTTTGGCATTTTGCTTGGCATCCTCTACTGAAAATATTTCATACTCGTTTTTTTGTATTCCTTTACCGAGCAAAGCATTTTGCCGTCTGAAAGACCAGCATTATTGCCTATTTTCAGGAAAAGCTGATGTGTTTCGTCCCAGTTTCGAGTGTGTATCATAGCGAAGAGATTGTAAGGAAAGATCGGATCAATAACACGTTGGTAGCAGTGAGTAACTTCCGGGTTGGAGGCGAGTGCGCGGCCAGCTTCCAACGCCTGGTCTTCGGGTACTGACCAGGTGCACATGGCATTGGCTTTGAAGCCGATTTTGTGATGACGCAGGATAACTGCGGTTCGCCTCAGAATGCCGTCCTTCTTCCACGACTTCAGCGTGTTGAGCATGTCCTCTACCTCAAGACCGAGCTGTTTGGCGATGTCTGCAAAAGGAGTCGGTGTTATGGGGATGTTGCCGTCCATGAGCCGAACGAGTTGTTTCTCCTCCTCCGAGAAGTTTCGAAACGTGTTATTATCCTCTTCCGTAGTAATCGGTGGAGCGCCGGGGAAACGTTCGCCCTTTTTCAGGTCTGTTGGGTTGAAGATGACATCTATCTTGAATCGGCGTATAGCCGGTAGGATGAGCAGGTTGGCAGATGCTGTGGCTTCGCGAAGTTTATTGATTTGTGCGTCAAAGTCTTCTGCCGGTGTGGCGAGGGTAAACCAGAGTTCCGGATATGATTCTGCGTGGGCTGGGAGTGATGTGTCGAGTTCCTCGGGCCAGCCTCTGAGGTAGCAGTGGGTCGTTCCGGAATTTGGGGTTACGAGCGCGGCCAATTCATCCCTGTTTTCGGGAGTCGTGGTCAGGGCGCATAAAGCACTTTTATATCCCAGTCGTCGTGCATCGAAGATGCCGCCTATACGGCGTGCTTTACCCTCGTCGAACAATTGTTTTATCTGCGAAAGAACTTCATCTTCTGAGGATCCGAGTTCTTGTGCAATCGCATTAAAAGGATTTTTTTCAAGGGGCAGTCCTTTTTGAATGGCCAGCAGTAGTTTACTATTTTGTTCTTGGTTCATAATCGCAAGATGGCTCCTCATCCATGTAGTTTCCTGTATGTGCGAGCGCCCTTGCGCGGCATCCGCCGCACAGGCGTTTGTATTCGCATCTGCCACATTTTCCCAGGTAGTCTTCAACTCTCCTGAGGTCATTAAATATCTTTGATTCTCTGTACACCTTCATGAAATCGTAATTGTTGGCTCTTAGGTCGCCTGATGGCATATCAAAAAAACCGCATGGCTGAAGTATGCCGCGATGCGAGATAAAGACAAAGCCACGCCCGCCCATGCATCCTCCTGATGGGTGACCGCCTTTTTCTGACGACTGCTTTTGGATTCTGGCGTAATGAGGAGCGCATGTTGTCTTGACTCGGATGGGGGAGTTGAGTGATGTTTCGTGAATCCAGTGAAGTGCTTTTTCATGCTGTTCGGGAGATATTTCCAGGTCTGTGAGTTCAGAGCCCCTGCCGGTTGGAACAAGGAAAAATGCGTCAAAGGTCTTTGCGCCGAGATCACACGCCATCTTGTAGATTGCCGGCAGGTCATCTATGTTAAGTTTTGTGACGGTTGTGTTTATCTGAAATGGGATGCCGGCATCAATAGCATGCTGAAGTCCCGCCATCGTCTTCTTGAATGCTCCAGGTGTGCCGCGGAATTCATCATGTTTTTCTTCCGAGGCTGCATCGATGCTGATACTGATCGCTTTTATACCAGCAACCTTCATCTGTTGAGCCGTTTCAGGTGTGATAAGGTGACCGCACGGTGCCATTACCGGCTGGAGGCCTTTGTCCGTCGCATAGCGTGCGATATCAAAAATATCCGGTTGCATCATGGGTTCTCCGCCCGTGAGAATAAGAATGGTTGATGGTTGCTTGCCGCCCGCCTTGACTTCAGCGGCGGCGGGATGGTTGATGGTTGGAGAGGATTTAGGTAGGTCTGTGGAGATGTTATCAATGACCTTGAAGCATTCTTCGGTCGTAAACTCTTCGGAATAGTTCTCGTCACGCGCTGAACCTCGACAGTGCCTGCATTTTAGATTACAACGCCGGGTCAATTCCCACGCAATCACGCGTGGGAATGGTTGCCTGTCCGCCTTCCTGTTCGCCGTAGCCTTGGCGAAGGCGGAAGCTTTAGCGGCGGCGGGATGGTTGATGGTTGATGGTTGATGGGGGGGATGGCTCATAGCTCACCAATTTTCCAATTACTCCAATAATCCAATCTCTTCATCTGTGAGGTAGCAGGCTGGGTCGAAGCCCCATGGGTCGCCGGTAGACGCTTCGCCTCGGGCGCGGAAGTTACCGCCGCACACGTTGAGAAACTTGCATTTACTGCAGCGTTCGCAGACGTGCGGCATTTTGTTCTTCAGACTCGCTGTCAGCGGATTTGACATGTCAGTCCAGATCTCGCTAAAGGGCCTTTCACGCACATTACCTAGAATATGCTGACGCCAGAATTGGTCCGGATGAACTGCGCCGTCCCAGCTGATACATCCGATACCATTACCCGTGCTGTTGCCACCGTTCATTTCGAGTAGCTCCATGACCTGTGCCGCGCGCGGGTTACCCTCCTTAAGCATTCGCATATAAAGGTAGGGTCCATCGCAGTGGTTGTCGACGGTGAGGACTTCCTTCTCCAAGCCTCTGGTTTTCATGTCGGCTGTTCGGTCGATGATATAATCGACCATCTCGCGGGTTTGTTCGTGGGTAAGGTCGTCTTTGGCAATGTCTGCACCGCGCCCGGTATAGACCAGATGGTAAAAGCATACTCGAGGAACGTCTTCAGCTTCCAAGAGATCGAATATACCGCCGATATCTTTGGCGTTGTGTTTGGTTATGGTATATCTGAGACCCACCTTGATGCCTGCTTTTTTGCAGGCACGAATGCCGGCCAGTGCGCCTTGGAATGCACCTTTCACGCCGCGAAATTTATCGTTCGTTGCTTCGAGTCCATCCAGACTTATGCCGACGTATGAAAGGCCGACTTCTTTCAGTTGTGCAGCCTTTTCTTCGGTTATCAATGTGCCGTTAGTTGAAATGACCGCGCGCATACCTTGGGCCACGGCATAGTTCGCCAGTTCCGGAAGATCTTTCCTGACCAGTGGTTCGCCGCCTGAGAAGAGAAGGACAGGAGACCCGAAAGAGGCCAGATCATCAATAACGACTCTTGCTTCTTCGGTCGACATCTCATTCTCGGCTTTGCCCGCGTTAGCCTGGGCATAGCAATGAATACATTTCAGGTTGCATGCGCGTGTGATGTTCCATACAACAACAGGTTTTTTATCCTCTGAAAACTGTAAAAGATGGCTGGGCAGCTCGCTGGATTTGCGTCCATAACGAAGTGCGTCTGATGGCTCGACTGTGCCGAGATAAAGTTTTGAAATTCCTATCATATCATAACCCCTTTGCGAACTGTGCTGCGGAGGAGAAGTGTCGCTTTAATGGGCATTAATGTCAATATGTCTTATTCTACGGTTATCAGGACAAAGACAACATTTTGTCGGTCAGAAGTGATGCTTGTTCAGGTGTTCTTTGATTATCTGCAGTTGCCCTGCCAGATCGGACAGTTCTCTTTGCCAGAAAGCATTTGAGCCCCATTCGGGATGGTCTGCTTGAAACTTGAAGTCGTCAATCTGCTGACTGCACCATGCGAGAAAGTAAATCAGTCGCATCGCGCGTAATGGTTCGATCAGGCGAAGGCTGGTGTAGTCGAACTCACGGAACATTTCGTATCCGCGCAGGAGCAGATCCAGTTCACGTTTGCACTCATCGGCATGACCGGGCAGGAGAAGCCATAGGTCTTGCACGGGAGGACCTATCATCATGTCGTCGAAATCTATCATCATTATGCCTTCGCCCGGTCGGTTTAGCAGGTTTCCGCAGTGACAATCGCCATGGATGCGTATGAACTCGGTATGGTCGAACATGTTGCTTATAAGATCCAGTATTTCTGATGTTACGTCCTCAAACTCACCGCGACATTGCGGCGTGACGAAGTTGTGATCTATCAGGTGTCGGATATGTTCTTTGGTTGATTCCTGCGGATGGAGATCCGTTCTCTCTGTTGCTTCTTTCTTGCTGCCCACGACGTGAACCCTTCCCAGCAGGCGTCCGACACTGAGCCAATCCTTTGGTGAATTCAGTTCCAGCTGGCGTCCGTAACGTTTCTGGAAGATAGTAAAATATATGCCATCCGCATCTTGCAATGTTTCGCCGTTAGGCATGACCATAGGGGCGATTACGGGGATCTCGTCTGCGGCACAGTCGGCGACGAAATCGTGTTCTTCCTGTAGAGCTTCGTAGGACCAGCGTCCCGGACGGTAGAACTTGGCGATCAGTCGTTCGTCGTCCATCGTCTGCACTTCATATACGCGGTTAATATAGCTTGGCAGAGGGGTGGCCAGGCCGGTCATTCTTTGGCCTAATGCCTGCTCGACAGCGTCCAGTATTGTGTCCGGCACTAAATGTTCAAAATCTGCTGCTTCGTTCAAAGTGGATACCCCGTGTTAGTTGGCGGGAAATATAACAAGGAACGGGGGTCGATACCAGAGTCTTTCTCGATCGAAGGGATGTGCGGTTACGGGGTTTAGGGTTAAGTAATCCGATGAGTTAGACCCAGGATTCTTTTAAAGAACGTTCCAGGAATGGGAGTGGGCAAGCTCTATACACCAGCCAATCCCTGTCGCATTTTCAGTTCAATCCGTTTCCTGAGGCGTTTTGGGGATAAGACTTTCATATCTGGCTGCCAGGAAAGAACCCAGCGCACCAGCTCCTTCCAGCCCGCGGTTTCAAATGACAACTCAATGCTCCCGTCACGCTTTTCAACGATTTTCTGGTCTTTTTGCCACACTCTTTCTTTTATATAGGCGGCAATATTTCGGGAGCACAGCAAGCGAACTCTGAATTTCTTTTCTCCGCGGACAATGCCAAACGAGTTTTCGACATACTCAGACGCATCAAAGTCCTTCGGGATCTGAAAGCAACCGCCAGGTTCGACACTTCTGATTCTTGATACAGCAAAAGTTGCCACCATGTCTTTCTCGATGTTTCTCGCCAGCACATACCAGTTCCCGTGATACGCCAGCAGGTGATAAGGCTCCAGCAGGTAGGCACCTGCTTCCCCATTAAATTTTTGGTACCGCACCGAAATAATCCTACTCGCACCCACTGCATCTGCGACCCCGGCCCATATGTCAGGATCCTGCACAACATAATCCTCGCTTATCACCGAGAATTTATCCGTCATTCGATCCAAGTCGAAAGAGAACTTCCCTTCAAGCGACTCAGACATTTTCTTCAAGACAGACTCCATATCCCTTTTGAGCGCAGTGCCTTTAAAGCTACTCAACAGTTTTCTGGCAATGGAG
>JAUUYL010000003.1 GCA_030590485.1 Lentisphaerota bacterium
AGAATTTGTTTTTCAATTCTGTTCAGTTGCATCATCACGAAACACCTCATGCCGACCGTTGCCTCGAACCGTCACATGATATTTCGCCCCACTATATTGAATTCTCCACGATCTTGCCATACACTCAACTTAGTCACCGAACACCCAAAAGGTCAAAACCTTCTTTTCTATTTTCTCGGTCTGACCCCGGAAGTTACAACTATCCTAAAGCCTGTAATATCTAAATGCTAATAATCAAGGTATGACCCTGCAGGGGTGCGATTGCTAACTGATAATAAGAACTGACTAATAATTATTATTGATTAGTCGGGGTGAATGCGATATTGTTCTGCTCATGAATCGAAGTATTGAGAAGGAACGTTGGTTTGTCGAACGCTGTGTGGAAGCAGGGCTGAAGATGACGCCACAGCGCAGGGAACTCTACCTTCTTCTGGCTATGACTAAAGACCACCCCAATGCGGAAAGCATCTATCGGCTTATACGTCGGAAGATCCCGTATATTTCACTGGACACAGTCTATCGGAACCTGAGAACCCTTGAGGAGCACGCGATAATCCAAAGGGTGGGTTCTGCTGGCTATCGAACAAGATTTGATGCGAACATGGATCCGCATCATCACTTCGTATGTACTAGTTGCGGGCTCATGAGTGATTTCTGCAGTGATGAGCTGGATGTGTACAGACCGCCCCGCGAAGTAACAAGGATGGGTGCAGTAAATTCTATTTATGTAGAGTTAAGAGGAATTTGTCGTACATGTAGTAAGGGGAATGGGACGAACGATAGTTCGAATTAGAAAGAGGTAATATCATGGCTATATGGCAATGCAATCTATGTTCTCATCTGTTTGATGAATCAAAAGAATCCACTAAGTTTGAGGATCTCCCTTCAGATTGGACATGCCCTATTTGCGGTTCACCTAAAAGCTCGTTCAGTCCTCTGTCTGACCAGATACTCGCTACGGAAGAGACGCCCTCAACCGCAAAGAAAGAAGCCGCAACGTATGAATGTACTCTCTGCTCCCACAACTACGATGAAACAAAAGAAGGAACTAGCTGGGATGAACTGCCGGATGACTGGAGTTGTCCGGTTTGCGGGTCAGGCAAAGATGCCTTCAATCTTGTGGGCAAAAAGAGTGCTACCCTCCCCTCATCTGCAGGATCAGAAGAGATAGACTTGGAATACCTGTCCGAATGGAGACGTCAGGCAGATGATTTTGAATCGCACATGACAGATATTCACCAAATGGCAACGACGGGACATTCAATCACTGAACCAATGAGGACCCGTATTCCCACATTCAGTTGGGATGAAATACTTATAAAGGGTGCACAGTTGTCAAAACTCCCTTTGAATAAGACTCAACCAGTAAGCACACGGACAGTAATAGGACCCAATGCGCAGGTGCCATTGGTGATCGACAGTCCGATAACCGTAACCCACATGTCATTTGGTGCGCTTTCACTGGAGGCTAAATTGTCTTTGGCAAAAGGGGCAGCAAAAGTGAAAACAGCAGTCTGTTCGGGAGAAGGAGGGATAATTCCCGAATGCCTGGAAGCCGCTCACAAATATATCTTTGAATACGTTCCCAATAAATACAGTGTGACAGATGAATACCTGCAATCAGTTGATGCCGTGGAGATCAAGATCGGACAATCAGCAAAGCCCGGAATGGGAGGGCATCTTCCCGGACACAAAGTGACCAGTGAAATAGCACGGATCCGCGGTTTTCGTGAGGGTCAAGATATAACAAGCCCATCGCATTTTCCTGATATAAAAAACAGAGAAGATCTAAAGGCAACTGTAGATAGTCTGCGCAAGAGGACAGGAGGAAAGCCGATCGGGATAAAGCTGGCAGCGGGACATCTGGAAGAAGATATAGATATAGCTCTTTATGCAGGGACCGATTTTATAACAATTGACGGACGTGCCGGAGGAACAGGAGCTGCGCCAAAAGCTGTAAAAAGAGCCGCTTCCGTTCCCACTGTATTCGCATTGGCAAAAGCAAGGAAAGTACTGGATGAAAAAGGTGCAAATCACGTATCTCTGATAATAACAGGCGGATTCAGAATCTCCTCAGATTTCGCAAAAGCTTTGGCAATGGGTGCAGATGCCATTGCTGTGGGCACTGCAGCAATGATGGCCGTAGGATGCCAGCAATACCGAATATGCGACACAGGGAAGTGTCCACTCGGCATAGCAACACAGGATCCAGCATTGCGAGCCCGTCTCGATGTTGAGAAATCCTCTATTAGAGTTGCAAACTTTTTTAAAGTAAGTACGAACGAACTGAAAGATTTCGCCAGACTTACAGGGAATGATGATGTTCACGGTCTTTCAGTTTCAGACCTATGCACAACAAATTCGGAATTATCCAATCATACAGAAATAGCTCACGTATAGAGCAATAACAAAAAAGGAGAAGACGATGGCAACAAAGGAAAACCTACAGGAAGCATTTGCAGGAGAGAGTCAAGCGAACCGCAAGTATCTTGCTTTTGCAAAAAAGGCAGATGAGGACGGGCTACCACAGGTCGCAAAGCTTTTCAGAGCTGCTGCTGAAGCTGAAACAATCCATGCGCACGCACATCTTCGCGTCCTCGGCGGAATCAATGCAACAGCGGAAAATCTGGAAGAAGCAATTGCAGGAGAAGGAGATGAATTCAAGGAGATGTATCCTGGATTCTTGGCAACTGCCCAGGAAGAGGGGAACAAACCTGCCGAATTCTCTTTTAAAAATGCGTTGGCAGTAGAAGAAATCCATTATGGGCTCTACAGTAAAGCGCTGGAAGCTGTCAAAGGTGGTGGAGATCTTCCGGCAGCATCTATTTACGTATGCCCCGTTTGTGGAAATACTGTAGAAGGCGGTGTGCCGGATAATTGCCCTGTATGTAATGTTCCTGGCAGCAAATTCGAAGAAATCGCCTAAGGACCCCTCTGTGACCCCTCGGGGTCTGACCCCGGAAGTTACCGTTCAGAATACGACCGTGTAGCTTTCACCCCGAGTGGCGGCAAACTTGATCCGCCCTTTTTCGTTGCTAGTGGTCTTGATCACTGCGCCATTGCTGTCTTTGACTTGAACGGACTCAATGCCGGGGTAGGAGATACAGCATTCGCCACCACTCCTGGATGTGACGGTGATGGATTGCGCTTGGCCGTCCTGCCATTTGGAAGAGAGAACGAAGTTGCCGCGCGCGACGAGACCGTCGAAGAACCCGGAACTCCATGCCTTGGGCAAGGCGGGGAGCACGTCGATATACTCCTCGTGGCTCTGCAGCAGCATTTCCGCAACGCCGGCCATAGCGCCGAAATTGCCATCGATCTGGAATGGTGGGTGCAGGGTCCAGAGGTTAGGAACCGTGCGTTCGCTTATGAAGCGCTGATAGATTTGATGCGCCTTCTCGCCTTCTTTGAGACGGGCGCGGCAGTTCATACGGTGAGCCATCGCCCAACCGGTGGTCCTGCTACCGCGCAGATCGAGGGTCTTGCGGGCGGCCTGCATCCACTCTTGCCTTTTAGAGTTGATAAGCGTACCGGGGTAGAGGGTGCAGAGGTGGGAAATATGGCGGTGGCGGGGGTCACCGATGTCGCTGTAAGCCTTTTCCTCGCGATACTCCTTGATCTGACCCGAGGTGCCGATCAGGATCGGGTCGAGTTTGGTGATTTCGTCGCGAATGGTATCGAGGAACTTGTCCTCTTTGCCCAGAGCCTCGGCCATGATGAGAGTGTCGTTATGGTTTTCCCATACAAAGCCCTGATCGAAGGTGCAGCCCGTGGTGATGTAGTTTCCCCGGTCATCCACATGCCCTGGATTCTCTATCTTCTTGAGTTGCTCCTTCTTGCGGACTTTCTGTTCCGGGGAGGCCGACGGTTTGACCAGGAGCAGGTCGCCGCGGGGAACCAGGGTCTTGGAGAAGAACCTGCTCATGGAGAGCATGGCCGGGTAGCCGACTTCTGCGAGGAACTGCTTGTCCTGCGTGAAGAGATAATACTCCATCAGCAGTTTGGAGGTGAAGCCGCCGGTGCCCGGGCCGGAATGGCCTCCGCCCGCGCCGGAAATGTTGTAAGCGTTGGCGGATGTTCCGATAATCCAACCGTTCTCCCCTTCGGCTTCAGCCAAGCGGGTAGGGTTGAACTTCTTGACATAGGCGCGGGCATGCTGTCGGGCCGTGGGGTAGTAGGCTTTGAAATATGCGATGTAAGCCTCAAAACACTCCGCGAGGTTGGCACTGCATACGCCCCAGTAGTTCATCTGAACGTTGATGTTGTGCCAGTAGCCTCCTGTCCAGGGGGCGAAGTGATACTGGCTCCAGGCTCCCTGCAAGCCGGACGGCAGTGTCTTCTCGCGTGAGCTGGCAATCAGGAGGTAGCGGCCGTATTGGAACATGAGCTCTTCGAGGTAGGTGTTTCTTTCGCCCTTCTTGTATTTCTCAAGGAGAATATGGGTCGGATCCGGAGAAACCCGGGCATTCAGGTTGATGGTAACGCGACCGAACAAGTTCTGGTAATCCGTAAGGTGGCGCTTCCGGAGAGCGCTAAAGCCTTTGCCGTGCGCATTGGCGATGAGGGCCGAAACCACTTTATGGGGTAGAAGATTCGCGTTCAGTTTCTGGTGGTTTGGGCTGGAGAAGATCGCATCGCTGAGGCGGTAGTTCGTTCCTGCCGCGATCAGCAGCGTGACTGAGTCGGCATTGGAAACAGCAATGCTCCCGCCCCCCTTCTCATTCCGTGCCTTGAGTGTTCCGCCGTCATTGAGGATCTTGATCTGCCCTTCGTAGTTGATCTTGAAAAACGGGAGGCTGCCGGAGAGCGTTACGAGGTCGCCGTTCGCCACAACCCTTCCCGTGCGCTGGTCCTTCATGTTCAGGTAAGGGATTTCAGGCCGCACGGTGAACGAAAGGGCGTTTTTCTTGTCTGCGGTGAGTTTGATGACCATGATGTTGTCCGGGTAAGACATGAAATGCTCGCGCTTGTACGTGACCCCGTTATGCTCATAGGAGACATAGGCGATGGCTTCGTTGAGGTTCAGTGACCGGCGGTAGTCTTTGACGTCCCTGTGATCGAAATCCAGATAGATTTCCGCAAAGCTGGTAAGGCCGCCTCCGCTATAGATGCCCTTGTTGTGAAGTGTCTTTTCGGTGATTTGGATACGCTCCGTATCGACCCGGCCAAACAGGTTGGCTCCCATGTAGCCGTTACCGAGGGCGTACGACCACTGCTCCCAGTCTTTGTCAAACGGTACTCCGTTGCCGACCGAGCGCTTTTCGAAATTGCCGCTGCGGTTCGGGGCCGGTTCGGGTGACCATATCTCGTAAATCCGCCGGGGGGAATTGGCCTGCACGGTCAGAGCAAGGAAAGGGATCAGTGCCAGAGATTTAAGTATACGTGATGCTCGCATGTTATTCCGCCGCTATTTGGGTTGCTTGAGTTGAGCTGATGTGGCCTTGTAATTCGGATTCGGTTGATGGGGCGGTACGTTTACTTCGGCGGCCCAGGCATCAAGTTTGGCCCGCATCGCTGCGGCCCGTTCCGGGCGTCCTGCCAGAACGTTCTTCTCTTCGCCAATGTCTTTCGCAAGATTGTAGAGCTCCTCGTCCTCGTTCTCGAAGAAGTACAAGAACTTCCAATCGCCCTCACGGATCACCATTCCGGGACGGCCGGCAAAACTGTAATTCGAATAGTACCAGTAGAGTGCGCGCTGCGGGAGACGGTCCTTAGCGTCAGCCAGGCAGGGAGAAATGTCAACGCCATCCAGGTGGTGGTTGGCCGGTGGCTTGAGCCCTGCCTGCGCGAGCAGGGTAGGATAGAGATCGATGGTCGTGATGGGTTCATGGCTCAGTGTCCCCGCCGGAATACGGCCAGGGAAACGAAAGATGTAAGGTACCCGGATCCCACCCTCGAAAAGACCACCCTTGCCACCTTTTAGAATACCATTGCTGGTGTTTGGTTTCTTCTCTCGCCACCATTTTCCGTCAACGTCAAACGGTACCCCCCCGTTGTCAGATGTGAAAACGAGAAGAGTATTGTCTGCAACACCAAGTTCATCCAATTTGCTCATAATACGACCAACCGTATGATCCAGGCTTTCGACCATGGCCGCCAGTTTCTCGTCGTGATGCATCCTGCCACGCGGTTTGGCTGCAAACTTGGCCTCTAGTGCGGCTACGGTCTCGAAGGGTGAGTGCACAAGCAGCTCCGGCAGGTAGAGGAAAAACGGTGTTTTTTGTTTCACGTTGTCCTGTATGAACTCCAGGGCTCTATCGCACATGTAGTCGGTCAGGTATACACCTTCTGGAATCTGTCCTTCGGGAACGAGCTTCGTGTTGTAGTGCTTGTACTCCTGATTCATGCAGAACGTGTCAAACCCGTGCGCGTCAGGGCGGTACTCTGTCTTCTTCCACCAGCCTAGATCCCACTTGCCGAACATACCCGTGCGATAGCCGTTCGACTGGAACGCCTCTGCGAGCGTCACAATCTCCGCGTCGAGATAGGACTGGTGTGGCGGTTGCAACAAGCGCGTCCGAGGAGGCTTACCCTGCTTGATGGCCTTTTGCTGCCCGTCGCTGACGCGCAGCACCTTGTGGCGGGGGATTTCCCATCCGGACATCAGGCTGGCGCGTGTCGGGGCGCATATAGGGCAGGCGGCATAACCGTTGTCAAAGAGCATACCCTGGCTGGCGAGTTTGTCGATGTTGGGGCTTTCGTAATAATCGCTGCCCATACAGCCCAGCGAGTTCCAGCCCAGGTCGTCGGCAAGGACAAGCACGACATTCGGCTTCCCGGCTGCGAACACACTGGATCCCAGTAGAATTGCTCCGAAAACAGAAATGACTCCCTTCATTATCTTCCTCCTAATGCTTCGATGATGGTGTAGGGGTCCCAGCGATTTCCGGGTATACCTTCTAACATAAAACAAATCATCTTTACGGGCATATGTTAGACTTCCAGGGTCTTTTCGTAAAGTTCTTTTTGGCGTCATAAAGAAAAAAAAAGATGAGCAAAGTGACATCTGACGCACTGTCACCGATCAGCATGAGCTGTGAAGAATTGCCAGCACCGCTATCCTTCAATTCATCACTTAGACTCGACCATACTTCAGCAACTTCCATCAGCGAACGAGGCGTAGTGTCTCCAATCTCAGGCTCTCTTCCGGCTAGAGGTATAGGGGGCATTATCCTCTCGTTTTCAGGATTTCTCCTGCAAGGGCGTAAAGAATGCCTCAATATCAGCAACGTCCCATTTGCTGATGACCTCTTTCTGATCGCTTAAAAGACCATTAATCAGCGCACTTTTCTTCTCCTGCAGCTCGAGAATCTTATCCTCAACAGTTCCCGCGGCAATAAGCTTGTAAACGAAAACCGGCTTATCCTGACCAATACGATGCGCACGGTCAGTAGCCTGATTCTCCACAGCAGGATTCCACCATGGATCATAATGAATCACAGTATCAGCGGCCGTCAGGTTTAGCCCTGTCCCTCCGGCTTTCAGGCTGATGAGAAAAACAGGCACTTCGCCTGATTGAAATTCGCGTATCGGAGTTTTGCGGTCTTTTGTCCGACCGGTAAGCTTAACATACTTAATATTCTCCGCATCCAGAAGCTCTTCAATCAACTTGATCATGCTGACAAACTGTGAGAACAGAAGAATTCTCCGCCCTTCAGAAACCAGCTCCAGCAGTAGATCGCGCAAGGCATCAAGCTTGGCCGAGTCTTTAACTTTTTCGGCCGCCTTCAGCTTGAGCAGCTTCGGGTGACAGCAGACCTGCCGCATCTTCAGCAAAGCGTCCAGAACAATGATGTGCGATCGAGCCAGCCCTTTCTGTCTGATTGCATCGCGAACCGTTTTTTCCATAGATGCCCTGACGGTTTCATACAGATCTTTCTGCCCGGCCGATAGTTCAATATGTTGGATCATCACGGTTTTCGGCGGCAACTCCTTAGCAACTTCATCCTTGGTGCGACGGAGCATAAACGGAGCAATGCGCCGGGCCAGCAGGCGACGCGAATCCACATTGCCTGCCTTCTCAATTGGCACTCGGAACAGTCGCCGGAACAAAGCCTGATCACCGAGCAGACCCGGCACTACAAATGAAAAAAGCGACCACAGGTCGTCGAGATTGTTTTCCAGCGGTGTTCCGGTCAAAGCAATTCGTTGTTTCGCATGCAGCAATCTGACCGTTCGAGCCGCCTGTGTTTTATGGTTGCGCACAAACTGCGCTTCGTCCAACACCACCATATGAAACTCGTTTTTCAACAGCATCTTCCCGTCACGAACTAGAAGCGGATAGGAAGTTACAATCAAATCATATTCCGAAAATGTATCAAAAAACTCATCCCGCTCCGGGCCGTGCGATACATGAACCCGAAGTCCCGGGGCAAATCGCCGCGTTTCGTCCTCCCAATTGTACAAAACGCTTGTCGGCGCAACAATCAGACAGGGTTTATCCAGGCGCCCTGATTCTTTTTCTATCAGAATATGCGCCAGCGCCTGAACGGTCTTTCCAAGCCCCATGTCATCTGCCAGTACCGCACCGAATCCGCTCTCCCGGAGAAACTGCATCCAGCTCACCCCTTCCTGCTGGTAGTCACGCAGCTCAGTCTTCAATCCCTTCGGAACCTCAACTGCAGGCACTTCCGGTAGCTGCATAAACCGCTGAAGCTTGCTCTTCAGCGATTCAGGCAAACGCCCCTCCCACGCTGATTCACCATCCAGGAGCCGTCCTAATTCCATGGCCCTTAACCATGGAATCTGCAAACACCCCTCTTTTTTTGCGACAACCTTTGTATCAAACAGCTCAAGAAGCATTGAGGCCAGCATTCGTAGCCGTTCCGCAGGAATCAGAAGATTACGTTCTTCCGACAATGGGAACACTATATTGCTGTCTAAAGCTTTGTTCAGTGAGCGTACGGAGGTGCGCCGAAGAAAATCCGTCAGCAACGGGATCAAGTTTATCTTCTCTCCATCAACGACAACGCCCACTTCCGCATCAAACCAATCTACGCCAGATGCGCTCTCCTCCAGGTCAGCAAACCAGCTCTCAGGCTCTATCAGCGTCAATTCAAAAGATGGATCAAATTCGACATCCCAGCCAAGCTCCTCCAGTCGGGGAACGGTCTGCGAGAGAAACGTCAAAAAGTCATTTTCCTCCTTCAGGGTCAGCCAGCCCCAGACCGGATCAGAAGGGTCTACCCAGTAGTAGACCCGCCCGACAACTTTGAAACCAACTCCGGCAAACGGGGCTTCCAGCCGTTCTTCCGCCTCGTAATCACGAATCACCGAGACAAGTGTATCACCATTCCACACAGAAATTAGTTCATCATGTGCAGCGGGGTCAACTGATACCGACCCATACAAATACTCAATCTTCACAGCGTGAACAGGCTGCCTGGACCCATATGCAAAATGGTTGACCTTAAGATCCTTTTCAGAGAACGTAAATAATGTCATTCGCGCTTTAGACAAAACACGCTCCTCACAATGCGTAATATGCAAAGGCCTATGAATGCCCATATCTTTAGAAAATGTTTCATCCATTTTCTTAGAGAGCGCCTCAACATCGGAAGGATGAACCCCCGGCCCGCTTAGCCACGCATTCATCTGCGATGAAGTAAAAGATGTCTTCAGGCGCCCGAACGTCTTGGCCACCCCGTCAACATAGCACGGAATATCCATCGGAAGGAGAACCCCGTCACCACCGATTGCCAGATCCGGCTGTTGAGTTCCATCAGGCAGTACAGCCCAGGACAACTCCGCCTTTAAGGCATCACCCGGAGCCAGGACATTCTCTTTGCCGATTTCCATCCAGCAACAGCGCCCGGTACCGACAACCCGCCCCAGCCATTCAACGGCCTTCGCTGAATTCAACGGCACAGAATGGAATTCTGCTGACGGCAGCAACACCAACAGCTCCAGCAAGAGCTTCCTGTCAATATCCGAAACATACTCCTTTGTGACCAGCCTGGAAAAATCCTGCACGGCTTTCTGAGGTTCCCCCCACCGCCCGTCTTTCAATACTCTGGAAACAGAGAAGCCGATTGAAACAGAATGTCTCATCCTGTCCGGATTATTCCGCAAAAGATAGACCAAAAACCTGTCGTCGCCCTTCTTTACGGGAACCGACACTTCGTTCGTAGTATCTGCCGCATATTGAATCGACGAAAGCCATGGCTGGTAGGGATCCGCAGGTACTATAGAAAACTCTTTTACGCGCATGATTTCTGCGAGCTTGTCCTGAGCCTCAGCTGCGAACATAGCCGCTGCTGCATGTTTGCACTGTTCAAAAACAGGGCAGTCGCAGTAACTCTCTACAGTAACCCAGCCATGCTCATTGAACGACAAACCCATATCAACTTCATATGAAGGCGCATATGATCCTGTAACTATAGCGGAAATCGACAGATCTTCAACGCCAGGGAACAGGCGCTGGACTCCGCCAGCCCGGCAGATTTCACGCCCACGCCTCAGGGTCCTGGTATCAAAATTATGTAGCCATTCAAGCATAGATGAAAAAAATACCTTTTGAAAACCCCGCAAGCAACGTCAATGCTGCCTTTATAAAATCAACCTGTCTACACAAGCGTAACCAGCCTCACATTCCAAGACCACATTAATCATCTGAAAGGTTACACTGGGAGTGATGATTTACAAAAATGTCCCGCAAGAGTCAAGAAGCGTATAGCAGGGAGGCCCTTCCGAAAAAGAGGAATTTGTATTGCCGGCCAAGCATTCTCCCTTCATTCCATCCGTCAGCCGCGCCTACGAGAGTGAACTTGCCGGCTGAATGCTCTGTTTCTTCAAGATGCAAAGAAAGTTTCTCCTGCACAGTGAAAGAATAAAGCTTCTTGAAAAATCAGGAAAGAAAGCAGAAGCTGACAAGCTGAAGAAACAGTTCGAGGCAAACAAAAAAGCCACTATGGCGTAGAACAACAGAGGTATCAATGAATATAAAGACTATATTAGTTATATACATTTCGTTATTAGTGAGTTTTGTGTCAGCAGCTGACCTTGAGCTTGCGTCACCATTTTCAGAGCACATGGTGTTGCAGAGGCAGATGCCTATTCCTGTCTGGGGCTGGGGTAAGCCGGGAAGTAAGATATCAGTCGAATTTGCGAGTAAAACAACAAAAGGCAAGGTCAGAGCAGACGGCAGATGGAAAGTTATTTTGCCAGCCGTTAATAAAGCAGGCGGCCCACATAAATTTACCGTTAAATCGGGTGATGCAGTAATTGAATATAAAGACGTTCTTGTTGGCGAGGTCTGGATATGCTCCGGCCAGTCAAATATGCAACAAGGTAGAGGAGTCCTGAAAAATGCTAAGCAAATGCTGGTCGTAGCCGCGAAGAAACCCATTAGATGTATGGAGGTGAAGCGCACGGTAAGATTTGAGCCGCAGGAACGTTGTTCGGGTAAATGGTCTAAACAAACTCCTAACAGTGCCGTTGCATTTGCGTTTGCTTATTATCTGAATAAAGATCAGGACATACCTGTGGGAATCATTCTGACATGTTGGAGTAGCTCAAGCATAGAAGGCTGGATGCCTCTTGAGATGCAAAAACAGCTTCCACATTTCAAGACACATATGGATAAATTCAAGAAACAGGATACCAAGAAAGTAACAGCGCTTATAACTCAGGAAAAGAAAGGCAAAAAATGGGCGCAAAAGGATAATGTCTTTCTGCGTACTAGGCCTAATATCCTTTATAATGCTATGATGCATCCGCTTATTCCTTATGCAGCAAGAGGAATAGTCTGGTACCAGGGTGAGGCAAACTCTGAAACCATGCAGACAACAAAACAGTATGGAACTACTTTGTCGTTATGGTGCAAAGAACTTCGCAATCGCTGGGGCAGGATCGAGCTATGTTTTATACCGGTGATGCTGCCAAGATTCGGGAAGATTCTCCCAAAGTCGCCCTCCACTGACCCAGGTAATCCTTCTGCGTATAGCTGGGCTTATTTCAGAGAAGCTCAAATGAAAATTCTTGATCTTCCTAATACAGCAATTGCGAACACCATTGATCTTGGCGCTTTAAAGAACATTCATCCGAGAGATAAAGAGCTTATTGGTAAGCGACTTGCATTATTAGCAGGTGGTTTAACTGGCGATGCTAAAGGTCTCGTGCAAGGACCTGTTTTTTCTGGAATGAAGAAAGAAGGCAAGAATCTGAGAATAAGCTTTAAGAATGCGGATGGATTAAAAACAATTGACGGCAAACCGCCCGCCGAGTTCTGGGTTGCCGGTAAAGACAATAAATGGGTACAGGCTACAACTAAAATAAGTAAAGACTCTGTAATACTGTCATGGGACGGTAAAGCTACGCCTGTAGCAGTACGCTATGCTTTTGCCGGATTTCCGAAAGTAAATCTTGTTAATAGTGCAGGACTACCTGCTATACCTTTCAGAACAGATACAAATTAGCAAGATAGGTTGTTAGGCTATTAGGATGATAGAAAAAAGGAGAGTGAGCACCGGAGGTGGGAGGTGGTTTGCATAGCTCACAGAGCGATACATGGGTCTTGCTGAGGCGTTGTAGGGGATTGCCATAATCCCGCTAATACACCTTGTTTTAGGGCATAATCAGGCAACCAAATATTCAAATGAGCTTGCGTTTTTGATTTTTTCTTTGGCATAATATTTACCCTTGATCAGCTCAAAGCTCTAACCGCTCACGCCGAACATTAATAAGGTCTTCAAACTCCTCTTTCTTCTCATCAGAGATAAAGCTTTGTTCAATAAATGACAAGACCGAAGAGATATTCGATACGACTCGTTCATATGCATTGTCTGCCTGCTTGTCATTCAACCCTATAGCCCCGGCAAAGGTGTCAAAATCACGGCGCTTCAGTTTTGCTTTCTTTCTGTTCAACGCAAGAGCGATCTCTTCTGGATCATCAGCCTCTGAAATTAGAAGTCTGGTGGCAACAAGGTCATATGCCGGTGCCAACTGAACAAGATCCATCTTAGAATAATAGAGAGAGAAGTTCTTCAGGTGCATGTCAGCATTTCCAGTCAGGAAACAAAACAGCGTTATATCGAAGAGCTTGGTGATATCCAGCAATGGATGAGAAGAATACTCACTGATAGCTTTCCCAATATTCTCCATGGAACTCCGGTATTTCTGCTCCGTCAACCGCTCTGTCAACTGACACATATCCTCCATGTGATGTATCTTCTTATTCTGAGTTCTGTCTATTCGCTTTGTAATATACGCCAACTCGCCAGAGTTAAGGCGTATCAGCCCATGAGCAACTGTCTTTATTCCGCATAACTCCGCAAGATTCATAGTCAGGTCTTCAATTTCCGGCATCTCCGGATATTTCCTTACAGGAGGCTTCAGTATATAATCCCCCCATAAACCTACGAGAGTGAACTTGCCAGAAGAATGCTCTGCTTTCTCAAGATGTAAGGACAGTTTCTCCTGCACACCCGGAATGGTTACGCTACTCTTAACAATATTCTCAGCCAACGCCTCCAGCTCGTCCAATGCGTAAGGCATCTCGGGCGGAGTTGTCTTGCCGAAAAGAGACTTACTACAGGCCGGATGATACTCATTCTCTGAATCATCCAACGGCTGATAACAACGCAAACATTTCCCTGTTATACTCATTCGGCGTTATCTCCATCAATGGGCAGCGCGCCCACCATCCCAATGCAATCCTTGCAACAGGCAAGCAGAAGCCCCATCCTGTCATGAACATCTATCTTCCATGATCTATGAGCAATATCCAGGAGCCAGCCTTCCGGAATCAAACCATCAAAAAATGGAAACATGTATTTCTCATAAAACGGTTCTGACTGAAGCGGAAGCGTAAGACTGACACCCATGGATTCAGGATTCTCAATATACGCATTCTCATATGTAAAGGTATACCCATCGTCAGTCTCAGTCAGAATCCCTGCAATGACGTCATTATACAGTATGCTTGCTTTTCTATTCATGTTCACTTCTTCTCTGCTTCGGAGTCGGACTCATCTCATGCCCGAACAAAGCAAGAACCTGATTAACCTTTTCCATATCCAAGCTCTTTTTCCCCTGCTCCATATCACGAATAAAGCGCAAACCAACACCAGCCCTATCCGCAAGATCCCTCTGCGTCATTTTCAACAGCTTACGCTTCTCCTTAAGAAACTTTGACAAAGTATTTTTCATAACCACAATACAATATACCCGCTCGGGTATATTGTCAATATATTTTTAGCCATTTATACCCGTACAGGTATATATTTTACTCAAAGCTGTTGAATATACCCGTTCGGGTATATTCGGCTCGCAATTACACGATTTGTAGCAAACCCGTAACAAAATTCATGATTGCTGAAAAGTATATATCGCCATTACTCAACATTCATAAGCTATATCTGAGTTTCCAATCGTATAACTATGGCGGTCTTGCGCACTGCCACAATTGCTCCAACACCCCTTATTTCACTGTATAATTTGTTACCTGCTCTTTCAAAAAAGCTTGCTGTTACAGTGCTAATACCCCATATTCATGCCCTCTTCACGGAGGGGTGCCAGAGTGGCCGAATGGGGCGGTCTCGAAAACCGTTGATCCTTACGGATCCGTGGGTTCGAATCCCACCTCCTCCGCCATTTTGCGGCCCTACTCCACCGACATCACTGTGAAGGTGTGAGTGTCCGGACCCATTTTGAGATTGAAGGTGTCGCCAACAGTTCTGCCGAGAACAGCTTTGCCCATAGGCGAAAGTGATGTGACAACAACTATTGCTTCGCCGTCAGACGTAATTTTCTCTCCACCAGCGGCTGGACCGAGAAACAGAACACGCCTCTCTCCGTCGGATCTTTCCAACCGAATTAGAGCACTAAGCTGAATTGGGGAGTTGTCGTTCAGGTCTTTGAGCGGAAGTATCTGAAAGCGATCTAACGCGTCGGTCAATTCCGCAACCCGCTTCGCCTGCCCTCTTGCCAGATAGGATGATTCCAAACTAAATGTCTCGTATTTGCTCTTGGCCTGATGCTCATCGTTAGTTGCCGAATCGAGGGATTTTTTCGCTGCATCGGAGAGAAACGCCAATTCTTCGCTTATCTGATCTACGTAACACTGATGGATTTCTTTTTTCGTCACAACTGTTTCATCATCACCCCAAACAGGATGTTTGTCAATTATTACAATCTTCACGATCATTTTTTTCCGATCATCTTTTTCTAATGACAAACCTTTCGCAGACGTATACACTATGTAAATGGAGAATTTAATGTTAAAAGTATCAATGTATCTACTGATGTCGCTGCTTATTTCGCAGTCTGTTTTCGCAGATGTGCTTGTCGTGGGAAAGACCAGAAACGAAGGTACGTTCAAGGGCTTTGCCAACAATAACTTTGAATTAGAGCAGAAGGACGGCAAAACCCTTAAGATCAATCGTACCAAGGTAAAAGCTCTGGAACTGGATAAGCCCACAAAGGTCTCCTATCTGCAGAGAGGTAAAAAAGAGGTTCGAAACGTTGAATTGCTTCGTTACGAGAGATTCAAGTTCTCATTTGCCGGCAAGAAGAAAGAAACGCATGTGATGGGTTCTATAATGAAGAACATCACTAAATCCTGGAGTTATTCCGGGACCGGTGGTGGAGCAGCAAGGAGCGACATTCCAACCGCACCCCCAGCATTGGACTTAAGCGGCGTCGAAGGCGCCGATCTAACACCTGAGCAGGAAACAACGCTGGCTTCATACAAATCCGCCCGCGCAGATTACGATAAGTTTCTAAACGAAAATACCGTACTGGTCAAACAGATGGACGTAGCAACCCATGAGACCAGAGAAAAGCTTCTGAACGAACTCCGAATCCGAAAACAGAACGAACAGCCACTCAGAATCGCGCTTCAAAAGGCTACGGACGACACACTTGCCGCCTTCCCGCCGCCGGCAAAATAAAATGCCAGCAATAATAGCTGAACTCACTACGAAAATATATTCTCAGCCATTATATTGTTAAAACGCTGGGTACTGTCAGGATAGCTTTCCGCAAGGGCATCGACCCAGGCGGTGGCAAGAGCAACATCGGGCTTCCTGATCTCGAACGGCGCCACACAGGAATAGAAGGTGCAGTAAACCGGCTTCTCCGTCAGACAAGAATTACTTTCGGGACCATGAAGAATACAGTTTCGACTTTCGCCAGGCTCACCATCCGGCCATTCGGTAATCTTCCGGTCAAGAAAGACGCAGCCCGCAGACTTGCCGAGCCTGTCGATAAGCTCAGGATTTTTGGACCCGTAACTATCTATCGCGTGCCATGACACCAGATCACCATTCTGCGTCAAGGTCTTGACATAGAACAAGACAAGAGAGCCGGAGGACGACGGCATGAAACAAACATCAAAGTATCTGGCTACAAATGCAGGCAATGACAAACCCGTTTCGAATGCGTAATCCCGCCTGACCAACTCACCGCGCTCATACGCCTCATATATAAACAAAACGTTTTCGAGAATTCCGGGTCCACCCTGTATGCAGCATAGTCCGGAACAATCTGCACATACCGACGAGTCAACACTGTCACGATGATTCTTTTCCAATATCTCCGTCAACTCTTTGGGAAACTGCTCATACTTCCTGTTCTTTTGCTTCATATGAATAATCATAAGAAACTGTACCGTTTTTCGCAAGAACAGACACGGCACCCTCTGGAATGACGGCAGGATCATTCTCTTCTCGGTAAGTTATTTGATAGCAGAATATTGTGTAACTTCAACACGATACTTGTGTAAATCCTAATGACGAAATACCCAAGCCAGAATGAAATCCGAAACTCAAATGCCTAAGAATGCATCGAACAGCCCCAGACTCAGGCCTTTTTTCGAGCTTCGGGTTTATGCATTCATTAGTGCTTGGGTATTTCGTCATTCGTCATTATTGGCAAGTCTCTCCATTTCAGATAGTTAACTCTATGGAGAGATTGGCCCTGGGAATGATGGGCTTTGTGGTGATGGCTGTGTGTTAAGGCTCGCGAGGACGCTCGCCCTCCATGTTACTTGAAAGCTTACTGCTTCGACGAAGCCGTGTCCCTTGACAGCCGACAGCCGACACTCTATTCTTCTCACATGTTACAAACACTGAACGTTAAGAATTTGGCTATAGTCGAGAATATCGAAATCGAGTTCGAGCAGGGCCTAAATGTAATCACAGGGGAAACCGGCGCAGGAAAGTCGATTATCGCTGGTGCCCTCAACCTGATTCTTGGCGATCGGGCGGACAAGAACATGATTCGCGCGGGTGAAGATAAATGCAGCGTAAACACATCATTTCAATTCGAAGACACATCAGTGATAGATGCTGTTCTTGATAACCTGGGCATTGACGCATGTGAAGACGGACAGCTTCTCATCCGCAGAATCATATCTACATCCGGATCCGGCAAGAACATGATCAACAACTGCCCGGTTACCCTGCAAGCCCTCAAGCAGGCAGGAACCGTACTGGTAGACATGCACGGTCCGCACGACCATCAATCTCTTCTCAGCAAAGATTTTCAGCTCGATCTTCTGGATGCGTTTGGCCACACACAGGATACCGGCTCTAAATACGAGGCCATCTACAAGGAAGTCCTGGATCTCAGAAACAAACTCCATGACCTGGATGGTGACGATCAGGAAGTTGCTCAGCAGATAGATCTTCTGGCATACCAGGTCAACGAGATAGAAAACGCCGAGTTGTCTGAAGACGAAGAAGAGGAACTTAAGAAGAACCATACAATTGCCGCCAATACACAACAGATTCTCGAACTGAGCAACGGTATTAACAGCGCACTGACCGAGAGCGATGAAGCCGCGTTTAACAATATCGCTGCGGCTCAGAACATGTTGCGCGAACTGTCGGGCATACTTGATGATGCGGAGGAATGGGAAACGGAAGCTGAATCCATAAACATACAAATACAAGAGCTGACCAAGAATGTCAGCGATTACGCCTACACTCTTGATGCTGACCAGAACAATCTGCAGGAACTCGATGACCGCATGACTCTCATTCATTCACTGAAGAGAAAGTATGGAGAAACGATTCCTGATATACTTGAGTTTCACTCCAAAGCCAAAGATCGGCTTGATGATTTGAATTCGCGGGGTGAAAGAATAGCCGAAATAAACACATCGCTCGAAAGAACCACAAAAAAGATTGTTAAAACCGGAGCGAAACTCAGCAAAGACCGTAGTGATGCTGCAATCGACTTAGGGGAAGCTATTACGAAGGAATTGCATCATCTCGGTTTTGAGCATGGCTCGTTCACTGTAAACCTCGAATCCACAGAACCAGGACCGAAAGGAATGGACGATATAGAATTCGGGTTCGCTCCCAACGTAGGCGAACCCTCACGGCCATTACGCGCAATAGCATCCAGTGGCGAGATCTCGCGCGTTATGCTCGCTACAAAAGCTGTCCTGGCTAAACATGACAAGATTCCCATACTTGTCTTCGACGAGATTGACTCTAATGTAGGAGGCGAGATGGGTAATGCAATAGGCAAGAAGCTTGCCGTCGTCGCGAGCAATCATCAGGTTCTGTGTATTACACACCTGCCGCAAGTCGCGGTGCATGGAACAAACCATCTGGTCGTTTCAAAAGCAATACAGGACAACCGAACTCGCACACAGATCAAGAAAGTAACGAAAGACGACCGGGCAGAAGAAGTCGCCCGTATGCTCGGAGGGAAAGATCTTACCAGCGTAACGCTCGACCACGCCCGTGAAATGCTTACGCCTTCGGCGCGTGAATCGTGAAGCGTGAATCGTCGTTCGTGATTATAGGCTCTGGAATGTTTTGACAGACTACGAGGGCTAGGGAAGCCCGATGAAGAATTCGAGCGCAGCGAGAAGGTCCCAGCCTGCCCCCGACCAGGCGAAGGATTGAGACGATGGGAATCGGCGAGTCAATTTACAGAATGGGATGGTAGGCTGGGTGCTGGGAAAGATAATATTCCGCCTGAAATACAGAAATCACCTCATCACGTTTCACTCTTATATACTCTTTCCGCGCCAGCCAAGCTTCTGTCTCAAGACATCAAAGTAACTGTGACCGGGCAGATGTAACATGCTCACCGTGCGCGCACTCCTCTTTACTTCAACGTAATCGTCCAGACTTAAATCCTGCCCCACCTGACCGTCAACTGAAAGCAAGATGTCACCTGCTGTCTCCATAACATGGATTCGCACCTTGCTGTCATCAGACAGAACAAGTGGGCGCGAGCTGAGAGTGTGAGGACATATCAGACTTATCACAAAAGCGCCTGTCTCCGGCGGAAGAATCGGTCCACCAGCAGAAAGAGAATGCCCCGTACTGCCAGTCGGCGTGGCAACGATGAGACCATCACATCTATAGGAAGTGATCGGCTCATCATTCGCGGAGACATCAAGTGTCATTACCCTGGATATTGGACCATTGGTCACGACAGCATCGTTCAACGCATGATAATGCCCCAACTCCTTTCCATCTCTCAAAACAGAGCAATGCAGCAACATACGTTGGCTGATATCGTACTCGTCATTGGCAAGACACTCCAGCGCACGGTCGAAGCTATCTTCCGCAACGCTCGTCATAAAACCTAATGCGCCAATATTAAAACCTATTATCGGCTTATCCCTGCCATCAAGCTCCCTTACCGCCCTGAGCATTGTCCCGTCACCACCCAGCGCCAACACAACATCGACAGTATCAAACATCTCGTCGTACGAAACCGGCTGTGCACCTTCAAGAAGCTCCGCAGTACATTCATCGGCATATAGCTCAAGCCCCAACTCACCAGCTTTGCTCCATATCTGCGAGAGAACTGCCGGCGCTCTGCTCTTCTTATAATTAGCGATAATTCCTATTTTTTTCATAGTCTCACACTAGAATTTTTTTATTGCGGGAGATTTCTTGAGGGGTAGCTTCACTTCTTTCCCACCACTCGCCGCAGATTTGTAGATTGCCAGTATCAACTCGACCGATTTTCGCGCCTCTTTCCCGTCAATAGCAGGATTCTTTCCAGCCCTGATCGCCTTGACTGCAGCCTCGAAATTCAATTTGTGAGGCCTATAATCAATCGCAGTCGGATCCGCCGCGCCGACAGCGACCGCGCCAGCCTTCGCACCCAGATCCTTCATGATTTGCTCATCCGCCTTGAACTTTTTGCGGAAATCCCACGCGGAAATCCTGTCGTCTTTTATAAAAATAGATCCATCAGAACCACACAACTGTACTTCTAGCGGATGTCCATCGTTTGAGAAGCAGTTCGTGGATCCCTCCATCACGCCCATGGCACCATTTTTGAATTTTAATATCGCCACAGCAATATCTTCAACCTTGATCCTCTTGTGGTTCTTCGTCCCTGCATACGCACAGACAGATTTGACGTCCCCTGCCAGATGCAGCAACAGATCAACACCGTGAATCGACTGATTCATAAGCGCTCCACCGCCGTCCATCTCCCACGTACCGCGCCAGGCACCGCTATCGTAATAATCCTGAGTTCTGTACCACTTAACGTAAGAGTCGGCCATCTGCATCTTTCCGAGACGCCCTTTATCAATTGCATCTTTCGCCTTGATACTGGCCTCATAAAACCGTCTCTGGAAGACGCCTGCCAGCATCACCTTGTTCTTTCGGCATGCGGCTATCATCTTGTCTATACGTTCCAGCTTAATCTCAAGTGGCTTTTCGCAAATGATGTGCTTTCCCGCATTCGCGGCAGCAATAACCGGCTTCATATGAGAACCGCTTGGAGTCGCAATCGTCACGATATCAAGACCCGGATGATTCAGGAATTTCTTCAGATCAGAATAAGCCGTACAGGCTACCTCATCACCAAACCGCATAGCACTCTCAGAAATAGTGTCGAAAACACATTCCAGATGTCCGCCGCGCATCTCGGCAATAGCTTTCGCGTGAAAGCGGCTGATCATCCCGCAGCCAATAATTCCAAATCCATAATTTCTCTTCTTCATACAGCAAATGCCCCCTTTTATGTCATATCAAATGATATCGTAGCTTGATTTTTATCTCCTCTTCAAGTATTTATAGCATATTAATACTACAGAAAGGTGCTATACATATGTATTTAACTGGATTTGCTGACGAGGCCGCACAGGACATAGACAACCAGATTCGCATAACCAAGGTGCTGGGCTGGGAAAATATTGAAGCCCGCAGTATAGACGGCATAAACATCCACGATCTTCCAGAAGACAAATTTGACGAAGTTGCTGGCAAACTCGCTGATGCGGGCGTGAAGGTAAACTGTTTCGGCTCGACTATCTCGAACTGGGCCTCTCAGATCACTGATCCATTTGAGGATACAATCGAACGGGTCGAACGAGCCATACCGCGTATGCAGAAACTTGACACGAAGCTTATTCGCATCATGAGCTACGCTTTTCCATCCGACATGAACGATCTACAAGAGGAAGAGCGTTTCTCCCGCCTCCGCGAGATTACCCGCAGGTTTACTGATGCAGGACTTCAGCCAGTCCATGAGAACTGCATGAACTACGGCGGAATGTCATATCAACATACCATCAAGATGCTCGAGAATGTGCCAGGCCTGAAGCTTGTCTTTGACACCGGCAATCCAGTTTTCAACAAGGACCGCTCAAAGCCCGAGCCATGGCCCTGGCAGTCCAGCTGGGAGTTCTATTCAAATGTAAAAGAACACATCGAGTATATTCATATCAAAGACGCTCAGATGCCCGATGGCTCTGAAGAGCCGGTATATACTTATCCCGGCGAGGGGGATGGGAACGTTAAGCGTATACTGGATGACTTACTCGCCTCAGGTTATGATGGCGGCATCTCCATTGAACCCCACCTTGCTACAGTCTTTCATGCTGACGATGCATTCGACTCAGTCAAATGTGAAGAGACATACACAGAATATGGACAACGGATAATGAACATGCTGGGCATATCTCAATAACTACTTCCAAATGAATACAACATCAAAACACAAGATATTCCCCTGGCTAAAAATTGGGGTTACGCTGGTTGTTATAAGCTACATTCTCTGGGTGCCAGTATTTCTGTTTCTGAGCCTGGCAATTGGTGCGAAGACGTGGTT
The DNA here is from genome assembly GCA_030590485.1 of Lentisphaerota bacterium. Taxonomy (GTDB): domain Bacteria; phylum Verrucomicrobiota; class Kiritimatiellia; order UBA8416; family JAUUYL01; genus JAUUYL01. Next base: position 22,042 of record JAUUYL010000003.1, read on the forward strand.
ATGGTGTCGCCTTGCAGGAATAACATACGGAATCAGCTGGGTGCTTTTTATAGCAGGGTTCATCATCGCAGGCTCCGATGCCACACGATTAGGACGACGTTGGATACTCAAAAAACTCAAAAAGAAAGATTCGTCGAACCCATCTGACACCTGACAACACAAGTGTCGTTAACGACGTAGCTATTCGGAAGTGGTATCGCCTTCGCTCTCAGATTCTGAGGTCTTCTGCTCCTTCAGCTTGAAGTCAAAACATACGTCGGTCGCATCGACTTCTTTTTCGTGGAGAGAACACCGCTGAACAAAAGGATTTACGATATAATATTCACAATGGCGGCAATTCCGGGTTCGCTCTTCATCTTTAAAGATATCCAGCTTCTTAGACTTGTCGCTGTCGTTAAAGATTGCGGGTTTCTTCTGCTCTTGATAAAGGATCTCGTTCTCATTCGAGAACTCGTAGCCGCATGATATGCAAAAGACCTTTTCGCCAACCTTCTTGAACCCGTCGTAAACAGGCTCCTTGCGCACCAGGGTATCTGCGCCGCATTCAGTGCATATTATCTCCAGACTCATGCCAGCTACTCCAAGACAGCTTTTATCCGTCTGACTCCCGCACTTGATGACTCTTCCTTCTTTATCCGGAAATGACCCAGCTCGCCTGTTCTGTCAGCATGCGGGCCGCCACAAACTTCCATAGAAAAGTCGCCTATCGAATATACCTTTACCTGCTCTTCGTATTTCCCTGCGAACAGCGCCATAGCGCCACGGCTCTTCGCCTCTTCCAGCGTCATCACCTCCATGGCAACAGGAAGATCTTTCTGAATGACATCATTGACCATATCTTCAACCTGTTTGCGCTCTTCCTCAGTCATCCTGGCATGATGCGAAAAGTCGAATCTGAGCCTTGATGCAGTGATGTTTGATCCCTTTTGCTGAACATGCTCACCCAGAATATTCCGGAGGCTTTTGTGCATGATATGTGTAGCCGTATGCAATCGTTTCGTTGCATCTGAATCATCGGCCAGCCCGCCCTTAAAAGCTTTATCGGCTCCCTGCTTAGAGACTTCGCGATGTTTCTTGAATGCTTTCTCGAAGCCTGCCTTGTCAACAGTCAAGCCCTGTTCAGCGCATATCTCCTCCGTAAACTCCAAAGGAAACCCGCAGGTATCATAGAGTCTGAAGGCCACACGTCCGGAAACCATCGTCTGGCCATGCTTCTTAAGATTGTCCACCACCTTTTCGAGTTCAGCTGTTCCCTTGTTAAGGGTCTTTTCGAATTTCTCCTCTTCCCGAACGAGCTCAGCAAGAATCTTCTCCCTGTTGTCCTGCAATTCGGAATAAACATGGCTGTAATTATCGATTACACATTCAGCAATAGGCTTTGAAAATCCTATGTCCAGATTCAGTTTCTTAGCGTAACGTACTGACAGTCTGATCAGACGCCTGAGAACATATCCTTGCCCCAGATTTCCGGGCACAATACCTTGCGAATCACCAATAATAAAGACTGAACTGCGAATATGGTCCGCTATAACTCTGAAAGCATGACCAACTTCTTCATTATCATCAATTTTCTTCCCAGACATCTTTTCGATTATGGCAATAATTGGCGTAAACAGTTCCGTTTCAAAAACCGTACTCTTTCCCTGAAGCATAGCTATCGTTCGCTCGACACCCATGCCCGTATCAACATTATGCTGCGCGAGTTTAACGTACTCGCCAGCCTTGGTCTTCTCGTACTGTATGAAGACATCGTTCCATATCTCGAAATACTTGCCGCAAGAACAGCCGGGTCTACAGTCTTCGCCACACAGGTCCTTACCCGTATCAATGAACATTTCCGTGTCAGGCCCGCAGGGTCCAGTCTCGCCAGCCGGCCCCCACCAGTTGTCCTTCATGGGAAGCGCATATATCCTTTCCTCGGGAATTCCCAGTTTCTTCCATATTGCAATTGATTCATCATCACGCGGAACAGATTCGTTACCCTCAAAAACTGTGACGGACAGTTTTGACTCGTCAAAGCCGAGATATTCACTGGACGTAAGGAACTCATGTGACCAAGCTATTGCCTCCTCCTTGAAGTAATCACCAAGCGACCAGTTGCCCAGCATCTCGAAAAACGTCAAATGGGTGCTGTCGCCCACTTCGTCAATATCTCCGGTACGGATACATTTCTGGCAATTGCAGAGACGTTTCCCTGACGGATGTTCCTCGCCAAGGAGGTACGGCACAAGCGGATGCATTCCCGCCGTCGTAAACAATACTGTTGGATCGTTCTGAGGAATCACTGAACTGCCGGATATCCGGACATGGTTCTTTGACTCAAAGAACTTTAAATACATTTCCCTGAGTTCGTCTGCTCTCACTGTTGATCTCCCTGCCCTGTTATTCCCCCGCGGCGACCTTGTCCTTGACCATAGTGATCAGTTTCTCGACGAGTTCGGGATGTTCCACCAAATGTTTTGTGGCCCCTGACTGCCCCTGCCCTATCTGTTCTCCGTCCAGAGACAGCCACGAACCTTTCTTGGTAATCAGGTCATGTTGCATGGCACAATCGAGCACAGATCCTTCCCAGGATATTCCCTGCGAATAGAGAATATCGAATTCAGCCTCTCCGAAAGGCGGAGCGACCTTGTTCTTAACGACCTTGACTCTGGTCCGGTTGCCTATAACGGCTCCGCTGGAATCTTTTATTGCCGCAATCCTACGGATATTCAACCGGACCGAACTATAGAACTTCAGGGCGCGTCCGCCGGGAGTAGTTTCCGGGCTACCGAACATGACACCGATCTTTTCGCGAATCTGGTTTGTGAAGACGACCATGGTGTTGGTAGTAGCTATGGCTCCTGTTAATTTCCGCATAGCCTGCGACATCAATCTCGCCTGGAGCCCCATATGCGAAGCGCCCATCTCACCATCAAGCTCAGCTCGCGGCGTAAGCGCTGCGACAGAATCTATAACAACCAAGTCTATGACTCCGCTTCTAACCAGCGACTCAACGATAGTCAAAGCTTCTTCACCGGAGGTCGGCTGCGACACAAGGAGCTCATCCAGATCAACACCTATCTTCTTGGCATAAGCAGGATCCAACGCGTGTTCAGCATCGACATACGCGGCTGTTCCGCCCGTCTTTTGCACGTTAGCAACAAGGTGCAATGCTAATGTTGTCTTGCCGGATGATTCCGGCCCGTAAACTTCCATCACCCTGCCGCGCGGCAAGCCGCCCACGCCCAATGCCATATCCAGGGAAAACGACCCTGTAGATACACTTGGTATGTCCTTCTTGAAATCTGCATCGCCCATTCGCATAATCGCGCCCTCACCGAATTCTTTCCGGATCTGGGCGAGAACTGCGTCAAGATCTTTAGCTGGTTCCTTCGCCACTGTCTTCTTGCTCATAATATTCTCCCTCTGTTTTAAGAAAATCCCTGATCATCTCCAGCGCTCCGCTGGCAGCTGTTTCTTTTACCATATTTCTTCGTTTGCCACGAATGTCAAATCTGCACACCCGACAGCGTTTCCCGTCCGCAAGTGCGATATAAACAAGTCCTACAGGCTTCTCTTCCGAGCCGCCCGATGGGCCTGCAACCCCAGTGATGCCAACGCCAATATCAGCCATAAAGCGTCCTCTTACGGATGTAGCCATCTGGATAGCAACCGTTTCGCTTACCGCGCCTTCCCGCCTGAGGACATCGTTCCCTATTCCCAACACCCTGTTCTTTATTTCATTCGAATATGCGATGACGCCGCCGAGAAAATATTCCGAACTGCCACTCACGGAAGTTATCTTGTGCCCTAGCAAACCGCCAGTGCATGATTCTGCAACTGCAATTTGCAACCCCGCCGCCGCGAGAAGGACACCCACTTCATCTTCCAGTTCATACTTTTTCACTTTAGTCATTATAGCCTTCGGGATGTGCCTGATGCCATTTCCACGCGCTTTCAATTATATCGCTAAGTTCCGGTATACGCGGCTTCCAACCAAGTACCTCACGCGCCTTATCAGCCGCCGCTATCAATGTGTCCGGGTCGCCAGGCCTGCGGTCAGATATATCCGCCGTAATATTTACACCCGTGACTTCCCTGGCCGTCTCAACCACCTGTTTCACCGAATACCCGCTTCCGTTACCCAGGTTGAACGGCCCGGAGAAATCCGACTCAATTGCCAGAATATGAGCCTGCGCCAAGTCGACAATATGTATATAATCACGCACACACGTTCCATCAGGTGTATTATAATCATCCCCACATATAAAGACCTTTTCGCGCTGACCGAGCGCCACCTGCAGAACTATAGGAATAATGTGAGTCTCAGGATCGTGATCCTCGCCAAATTTCTCTGTCGCACCGCATGCATTAAAGTAGCGAAGAAATATCGTCTGCATTCCATGAAGATCATGATACCACTGCAATATCTTTTCGAAAGTCAATTTAGAATCACCATATGGATTTGTCGGTTTCTGCGGCAGATCTTCGCTTATCGGAACTCTCTCCGGAACTCCATAAGTTGCACAAGTCGAGGAGAACACAATCTTTTTCACGCCAACGGTATGCATTGCTTCCGCCAGATTGATACCGCCTATAACATTGTTCCTGAAATATATTTCAGGCTGCGACATTGATTCCGGGACCAGTGCATATGCGGCAAAATGCATTACTGCATCCGGCTTGCTCTGGCTCATAGCCGACAAGATACTTTCCTTGTCTCGCAGGTCACCCTCGACAACTGTAGCGCGCTCATCAACGGCACTTCTGTGACCTCGTTCGAAATTATCGAAAATGATTACCTCATGCCCGGAATCAAGCATTAGCTCGCTAGTAACACTTCCGATGTATCCAGCACCACCTGTAACCAATATCTTCATACTCTAACTTACCCTTCTTCCTGTCTCCCGGCCGCATCGTATATGCATGTATCTTAACCGCCTTTTTGTACGGCATGACAGGAAGCCAAAAAACGTGGGAGCCTGGCTCGGTATCCTTTGTTACCGCAGCAACTGTCATGACAATTAATCCTTCTTTTCCTTCTCCACTAGTTTTAACACCTCTTTGGTGATGTCGATACTGCCTTTATTATAGATCAATGCCGATACATCTATAACCATGCTATACCCCTTCTTTTTGGAGTGCCCGGCTACTATCTCGCTCAAATTTTCAAATATACGCTTCTGCAAACGTCTCTTCTCGTCGCCTATCTGCTGTTGTCTCAACTTGAGTCTTTCCATGATGTCCTGGCGATACAGCCTGAATGCCATCACTTCCTCCTCAACTTCTTTTTTCTTCTTCGCAGCCATCTCATCGCTTAAAGCGTCGTCCTCACTCTGCATGACAAGCTTCTGAATAGCCTCTTGTTTCTCTTCGAGCCTTTTCATCATATCATTCTTCTCTGCTTCAAACTCTTCGACCTGATCCTTCAGGATAGCCCCGGAAGATTCTGTCCCAGGATATGCCTTGACAAGCGCAGACATATCGACCACCACAATCTCTCCCTGGTTCTGTTCTTTAGCAACCACAGAGATTGCCATCATCATTACACATATTATTATAATATTTCTTTTCATTTGGTTTCCTTGTTTGCAACTCCCTGTTCCGTCATATGTCACGATGGCTTCCGGCCTAAAAATCATGACCTATCCAAATTGCCCACTTATCCTCGTTAGTAATTTCGTGATCCTTCTCAAGCACCCAGGCGCGATCCAGCCGAATCGGAAATCCCGGCATATCCAGACGCAACCCCGTCCCCACACTTGAGGCTAAATTATGCCCGCTAAATTCGTATACGTCACGCCAAACATTGCCTATATCATAAAATAATGCAACCCTGACCCCCGGAACAACCGGTACTGTATAGCTGGCGCTACCGTACAAAAGGGTATTTCCGCCATAAGCCTTGTAAAGACCCTCGCTGGAGTGGGGCTCAGGCAAGACTTTTGGACCGATGTCCCTATAATCGAACCCGCGTATTGTACGGCCACCGCCCAGAAACAAGCGCTCAGAATAAGGGACTTCATCTGTATTACCAAAGGTATCTACCACCTCACATCTGCCACGCAAACTGAAGACATGCCCGAACCACAGTGGGAAAAACTGGGCAGCCTTGACACCAAGCGTATATATATCCGCATCAAAACCTAAAGGGCCGCCTGACAAAGAACCATGGATGCTCGCCCTCATACCCTTTGTTGGTGCAAAGGGATTATTGCACGTATTATGAATGATGCTTATGCTCAGCGTGCTCTGAACCCTGGCCTCTTCAATAAAATCGGCTTCCTCACCTGATTCGATGAAATAATATGTGTTTGTGTCCGTGATGCTGCTCACCTTCTCAAGCTCATAGCGAAATCTTATACGGTTAGGCCCGGGAAGTTTTTTCGCCAGACTGATTGCGCCGCCGGTTCGCTCTACCTCATAATCACTGGAGCTCACCTCGGTCCTGTACAGATCTACACCCAGGGACAGTTTTCTATCAAAGAACCACGGTTCCACAAACGACACTTCGTATATCTCACGCTCGGATCCAAATTGCGCCCTGAGTTTCAGCTTCTGTCCGCCACCGGTAGGGTGACGCCAATTGGTGATATCGAAGTTACCCTGCGAAAGTTCCAGAAACCCCATGATTTTGTCTATGCTCGAAAAGCCCGCACCCATCATAAGGTTGCCGGTCGGCTTCTCCTCAACATCCAGCACGAGATCTTTATAATCAGCCAAGGGTGTCGACAAAGGTCTAACGCGAACGCTGGAAAAGAAACCCAGATTGGAGCAGATCAGCCGGCTCCGGCGAACCTTAACCTCATTATAAATATCCCCGGGATACACCAGAAGTTCACGCCTGATAACCTTGTCCTTTGTTCGTGTGTTACCTTCAATCTTTATATTCCTGATCCTGATGAGCGCGCCTTCTGTAATCTGATAGTTAATATCCACGACACCCGACTTGCTGTCCGGCTCCAACACGAGGCGCACATCGGTATTGATGTATCCCCTTCCTCCATAGTAATCCCTGAGTACCATTTGGAACTGATCCATTCTGGCTGATGCAGCAATGCCGCCTTTCTTCAAAAACATCAGACTTGTCAGGTCTTCTTCAGGAAAGAGTGTTATCCCGTCGATAGAAATATCGCCGATTCTGTACTGGTCGCCTTCGACAACAGACACCTGCACCTGCAATTCCCGATCATCCGTGCTCAAGATGGGTTTATTAACCACAACATCCATAAAACCTGCGTTAAGATAATAGTCTCTGATGGTAACTTGCATCATATCAAGCTCATCGCTTGTGTATTTCTTTTTGCGAAACAGCCATCTCGGATCCCACCAGGACCTCCTCTTAATAATTGACCGCAGATCACCTGTTGAGACTTGATTGTTACCCTCAATCACGACGTGTTTGACCTTTAAACGCTTTCCCTCATCTACATCGAGAACCACCCTTGCGAAGCCATGATCATGATCCGTCTCGATTATGTCCCACTTGAGTTTGCAGTCGGAGAAATAGTCTACCCCGTATTCTGTGACAACATTTTGACCCCGAACCTGGAGGATCTGCATATCCACAAGATCGCCCGGGTAGAGACTCAACATTTCGCGCAGCCGTTTCTCGCCAAAGTGCTTACTTCCTCTGACTTCAATAGCCTGCGCCAGCCTGAATTTATTACGAACCGAATAGGTCAACCGCAAACCATCATCCATCGGCTCAATCTCGACAAGAACATCTGTAAACCTGCCTGTTGCGAGAAGTTTCTTGATGTCCTGCGCAATCAGATTTCTGTCAAGAGCGGCATCAATGCCTGACCCTATATGTGCCACAACATAGCTATCATCAACTTTGCCGGCGCCGAGATTAACAACCTGTAATTCACGAACAAGCGGTGCTTCAGGGTTCTGAGCAAACCCCACGAATGGAAGAAGAATTAAAAAAAAACACACTAATAGAGATCTGAAATACATCATTCAATACCCGCATCCATGTCTCCCGGAAGACTACCATCATCTTCCTCGACCTCGGACAAGCCCATCTCCTCAACAACTTGAGGCTGCACCATCTCTTCGACTACACCACCTGGCTCAAGCCCATCAACACCATGTGCCCTGTCCCTGAATCGGGTATAATCTTCTTCAAAGTTCAATCGGACTTCCCCTGTGGGTCCATTTCTCTGTTTAACAATATCTACTATCGCCAGGGATCTATCTTCGGACTCTTCATCATCAGGGTATTTACATGGTCGCCTCAACATGCAGACTACATCAGCGTCCTGCTCGATGGCGCCCGAGTCACGAAGATCCGAGAGCTTGGGTTTGCCGAGCTTGTCTCTTTGCTCTGGAGCCCTGCTGAGCTGACTGAGCACCAGCACTGGAACCTTGAGCTCTTTCGCCATGGCTTTCAGATTAGCTGATATGTTCGCGGTCTCTATTTGTCTGCCCTGCCTGGCATATTCACTTGAATGCAGTAACTGGAGGTAATCCACAACAATAAGCTGAACATCCTGCTTCTTGTGCATTCTTCGCGCACGAGCGCGCAGTTCCATTATGTCGAGCCCACCAGCGTCATCAAGAAATATAGGCGCTTTTGTCAAAAGGGATGCCGCCTGCATCAACTTGCCATGGATAGTCTGCGAAACGTAGCCGCGGGCAAGTCTAAAAGATGACACGCCCGCATGCGAACAAAGCATTCTCATGACAAGTGCTTCCTGCGACATTTCCAGGCTGAAGATCCCCACAGCTCTTGGAGTCGAATCATCGACTGCACCGAGTGCAACATTTTCTGCAATATTCATCGCCAGCGATGTCTTACCCATAGACGGCCTCGCAGCCAGAACTATCATTTCACCTGCCCGGAGACCCTGCGCAACCTTATCAATGTTCTTGAATCCCGTCGGAATCCCCGACATGACTTTAGCTCCATTAAAAACGTTTTCGATATTCTGCATCGTGTCCTTGACCGCACCAGACCATGACAGCATCGAGCCATGTTGTCCCTCGGAAATATCAAGGAAGCTCTGTTCGAGATGGCTCAGAATCGTATCAGCGCCCTCCAGCGAATCGTAACAGGCGTTCTCTGCGGCATGCGAGCAAGTGATGATTTTTCGGAGCAGGAATTTCTGCCTCACGATATCGATATAATACTCTGCATGTGCAGCCGTGGGTGTAGAATCGACAAGCCTATCCAGATATGTCGCCCCGCCGATTTTCTCGAGTATTCCGGTTGAGGTCAGATGCTCAGCAACCGTAAGCACATCTATAACGTTACCCGCGAGAAACATATCTCTCAGGGCACCATACAGAAGATTGTGAGTGGGGACGTGAAAGGACTCTGGTAATATCTGGTTTTCAATACAGATATCAACGACCCTGGTCGGGTCTAGAAGAATCGAGCCAAGAACACCTCTCTCCGCCTCCTCACTATAAGGAGGAATTCTGCCTATTCGTGTAGCAGAAGGCACAGACAAAGATTCCTGAGACATCTATTATTCCTCAACAACCCATACCTTTATGGTTGCTTCTATTTCTTTGTCCAACTTGACAGCAATATCGAAAACGCCCAACTCTTTGATTGGATGCTCGAGCTGAAGACTGTTTTTCTCCAGTTCGACGCCCTGCACCTTGAGTGCTTCAAGAATATCCTTGGCAGCTACAGATCCATACATCTTGTCTTCATCATCTGTTTTAACAGGAATGGTACAAGATACTCCAGAAAGCTTCTCTGCCTGCTTGCGAGCTGCCTCCATCTGCGCGGCGCGCTCAATCTCGCGTTTTTCCTGGATCTTCCCCAATTGCCTCTTAGTCACGTCGCTTACAGCGGCACCCTTCTTTCTTGGGAACAAGAAATTTCTCGCGTACCCATCGGCAACTGTGACAATGTCACCCTCTTCTCCCAAATCCTTAACGTCAGCCATTAAAAGAACTTCAGTAGTCATAATAACAATCCTTTACTGCAATAAACCCATAGTGCGTGCACGACGGATACCGTGCTTGATCTGTCGCTGCTGTTTGGCAGAAGCTCCAGTCATGCGAGCGGGAATAATCTTCCCGTGCTCAGTCACAAATTTCCTGAGAAAATCATGATCCGTTATATCTATATCCGTTACTCCTTCGAGGAAGCGAGAGCGTTTTTTAACTTCGTCTTCCTGGCCTCTTCTCTTGTTGTTCGTTCTCTTTTTTGGTGGTCTTTTTGGCATTTCTATTCAACCTCTCATTTCAACTAAAAGGGAAGATTATCGTCATCTCCCGTACTATTAACATCTGGTTCGTTTGCCGGCATCATCGGCTCCTGCTCTGGCTCTCCAGCCGCTTCTTGTTTTTGCGCTGGCACGCCACCGTCTTGAATTTCACCTTTTTTAGGAGAGCCCAAAAACTGAACACGATCAGCCCTAACCCTGAGCTTACTCCTGTTCTCGCCCTCTTTATTCTGCCATTTATCAAGCTGGAGCCGCCCTTCAACAAGCAAGGAAGAACCTTTAGAAAGATACTCTCCGCAAGTCTCAGCCTGCCTTGCCCATACTATCACATCGACAAAACACGTGTTCTCCACCTGCTCGCCATCTTTGTTCTTGAAAGTCTCATTTATCGCCATTGATAAGTCCGCCACGGCAGTTCCGGACGGAATATAGCGCACTTCAGGATCTTTGGTAAGATTCCCTATTAACATGACTTTGTTATAATTAGGCATCTTCCTTAACCCTCTCTTTCCTGGGTGGCTCCGATACCTTGGCAACAAAGGTGCTTGGGCGTGTAATCTGAACCCTGAAAACTTCTTCGTTCAATGTAAAGCGAGCGTTCAGCGCATCTACCTTCGCAGGCTCGAATTCGAATTTTATTTTGACATAAATTCCATCATTCTTTTTATTCATCGGTCTGGCAAATGTATGTTTACCCACGACCTTACTGTCGCCGCTTGTTCCGCCCAACTTTTCTATCTCTACCTTTACTCGGCCAAGCGCCTTCTGAAGCCCCTCTTCGCTCATCGAACTCTCAAAAATGATCATCGCATCATATTTATTCAACATCCTGTCTCCCATTATATATATTCATTGTCTCTTCCACACTTGATTCAAGCAGGTGCAAAACCGATTGCGCAGACGTTGCCACAATCTTTTCAGCTAACCCTTTTTCCTTCACCGAAAACCGCCGCAAGACATGATCCTCAAGACCTTGTCCTTCCCGTCCCTTGCCGACCCCGACACGAACACGGGCAAACTCCTTTGTCCCTAAATGCTGAACAAGCGAGTTAATACCCCTATGTCCAGCGCTTCCACCGCCGACTCGCACCCGAAGAACCCCGAGTTCAAGATCAGCATCATCCGAAACAACCACAATTCCAGAAGGATCCACCTTCTGATACCTTACTACCGACCCAACAGCCTCTCCGCTGTTGTTCATATAAGTCTGCGGCTTTAGCAGCAAAACCTTTTCGCCGTTCCAGATTGTCTTTCCCAAACAAGCATTGAACCGCAAGCTTTTCTTCAGAGCGCAGGACATTATGTCCGCGAGCTCATCAATAACCGCAAACCCAATGTTATGCGGCGTCCGCTCGTACTTCCGGCCCGGATTCCCAAGGCCAACAATAATCTTCAAAACGATCCTCTTCCCGACTTATCCTCCGACTAGCTATCGCCCTCAGACTTATCAGCATCAGCTTTATCGCCTTCAGCGCCTTCAGCTTTATCGCCTTCAGCGCCTTCTGCACCTTCTTCGCCCTCGATGCCTTCAGCGTCATCTGGCTCCTCTTCGACTCTTGGAGCCGCCACAGCGACCACCGCCACACCTTCTGCGGTAATAATCGTCAATTTCGAATCAATAACAATATCTTTGACCAATATTGAGTCGCCTACATCCAACGCGGATACGTCAAGCTCCAAAGTCTCAACAAGATCCGTGGGCAGGCACTCGACTTCTATCTCTCTGACTAGCTGCTCCATGATGCCGCCGCTTTGCGTTACACCAACAGGTTCGCCTTTCAGTTCAACGCCAATTCGGAATGTCATCTTGTCGGTCATGGATATTTCCATGAAATCAACATGAAGGACATCGCCCGACACAGGGTGGTGCTGGATGTCCTTGAGAAGCGTCTTTCTGACCCTACCCTTGCCAACTTCCAAATCAAGAATCAAATGCTCACTCTTATGCTGCTTTAAAAGCATCTCAAAATCGTGCCTGTTAAATTGGATGCATTCCGTGTTGGTCTTGGAATCATAAATAATCCCGGGAATCACACCTTTCCGTCTCATATTACGCGCTAAAGCTGTACCAGTCCCCACACGTGATTCGGCAACCAGTTTTGTTTCATCAGACATTTCCTTCTCCCTTTACTGTAATAAGAACAGTTTACTGCAACCTGAACAAAGAGGTTACCGATCTGTTCTCGTGTATTCTCATTATAGCTTCGCCCAACAGTTCTGCCACCGAAAGCACTTTTACGGGGAAGTCTGAGGCCTCCTCGAACGGCACTGAATCAGTAACAACCATTTCTGTTATTGGCGACTTTTTCAATCGCTCTAAACCCAAACTCGTAATACAGGCGTGACTGACAGCAGCATATATGTCTTCAGCCCCCTTCTCTTTCAAAAGAGCTGCTGCTGTACAGAGTGTGCCTGCCGTTGTCGTGAGATCATCCACCAGCAATGCCGTCTTACCTTTGACTTCACCAACAAGTGTAGACGCCTCGACTTCCGTCGCGCTCTTTCTTTCCTTGGCAACAACGGCTAATCCGCATTGCAGCATTTCAGCGTATGCCTGGGCGACCTTGACTCCGCCGGTATCCGGAGCTACCACGACGGGATTAGCAAAATTCTTTTCCTTCATATGTTTCACAAAGATTGGGAACGCATAAAGGTGATCGACTGGTATATCGAAGAAGCCTTGAATCTGCTGAGCATGCAAGTCCATGGTTAATACGCGGTCGGCGCCCGCGGCCACTAGAAGATTAGCGACCAGCTTGGCCGTAATAGGAACCCTTGGCTGGTCTTTGCGATCCTGACGAGCGTACCCGTAAAAAGGCATGACCGCCGTGATGCGCGCTGCAGATGCCCGCTTCATGGCATCAATCATTATAAGAAGCTCCATGAGGTTTTCGTTTGGCGGCTGACAAGTCGGCTGCAGAATAAAAACATCCCTACCGCGAATATTTTCTTTAATTTTTACAAAAATCTCGCCATCGGGGAAATGGGTGATTTCCACCTCGCCAAGAGTTTCGTGCAGAAAGTCTGCAATCTTCCCAGCCAATACCGGATTAGCATTTCCAGTAAACAACTTCATAATTTTTTCCTTCTTCTACGTTAAACCGTGGTTGCCCGACCAGGATTTGAACCCGGACAAGCAGTACCAAAAACTGCTGTGCTACCATTACACCATCGGGCAACATTAAAGCAATGTCCTGACAACCTTAGTCCACACCGGCGCTTCCGAATCATTTTGCACACGCTCAGCAATATCGCACGCGTGTTTCTCGTCTCGCGCCAATCCAAAGACCGACGCACCACTGCCAGACACAAGAACTCCGATTGCACCCGCCTTTTCAATGTCTTCTGCTACAATCTCAATTAATGGATATTTCGTAAAAACTGTCTCCTGCAGCCCATTAAACATGCATTGAGAGACTTTGTCCACGTCCCCTTCCTTTAAACAGGAACACATACTACTAAAGGGAATTGCCTCAGAAGTCAAGCCCGAGCTGCAACGGGTATATATATCCTTTGTGGAGACCTCAAACTGCGGATTAACCAATACAAGCCATATTTCTTCTAAACCATTGGTGCTAAGCGCACTAACCCTTTCTCCTGCGCCTTCTATCACCACCATTCCGCCATGAATCAAACTGGGAATATCGCTACCCAATTCAGCGCCAATAGCCATAAGTTCCTCGAGCGGCAAATTCAATGCCCAAAGGTCGTTCAATGCTCGTAAAACTGCGGCCGCATCAGAACTGCCGCCGCCAAGCCCTCCGCCAATCGGTATATTCTTCTCAAGATTAACTTTTACACCACCCTGACAACCGGTCTTGTCGCGCAACAAACGTGCCGCTTCGGTCACCAGATTGCCCTCGGAATCCTCCACACAATCCCCTCCAATATCTTTAAGACACGGTGACGGTGTGGTGATTGTCTCTATACGCCCATCTTCGGTGGCTTCGATGTTTAATATATCGCACAGAGAGACCGGAACTACCACGCTTCTTATCTCGTGATATCCGTCATCTCTCTCACTCAGCACCTCAAGGTACAAATTGACCTTTGCAGGAGCCTCAACAACAATGGTTTTTTTTCCAGACATGAGGGGCGCAAATACCACACCGAACCAATGGTGTCAATGCTTTATTATAGACAATAGGCGATTGGTGATTGTAGTATTAAATGTCGCAGGTGTAAAAAGGAGCGTTCCAAGCCAAGGTGCGCTTTCTTTCTATCAGTGTATCTGCTTAACAATAAGTGCAATAAAAACGGAGTATATAATGAGCAATAAAAGAACAGATGTCGCAAGGATGACTTTTTGCTTTATCACATTGCTGGCAACGTGTCTTCTGACGACTGGTTGCGGTTCAATTCGTTTTTCAACCTCGCTCCGCACAGATCCAACAATAAAAAATATGCAGGTTGCGGACGGTGTGAAGTTCTCAATCCGTCAATATACAGCAAATCAGCACAAGAAAAGAACTTCTCGCATATTTCTCTTTGATCCAATAGATATTGCGCCCATCACCAGCGTCTCGCAAGTGGACTTATCTAATCATGCCACACAGGTTTATCCACGCTTGTTTGGTGATAATTTTACCGATCTTCCTCTTTCTCTTATTGTCTCTGGCAAATCCTCGAGCTTTGTGCTGGGCGAATGGTTACAATGCCTTACGTTTGCAACAGTTCCATTCCCTTCATGGGCCCATGTTAACTGCAAGGTTCATGTTACGGCTCAAGGAAACCATGGCTACGTAGTTAATAGAGCGGAACACTTTAAGCAGAATTTCAGTTGGTGGCGATCCGTTTATACGCCTCTGGGCATATTACCTATTCCTGGATTCTCCGATGCAAGAGATACCTCTTTCGGTATAATGGGCTATGTTTCCTTCGGCAATAATTGCGCTGGCTATAATAAGAATGCATTAACCATGGACTCTCTGATAGAGGCTGTCGCCCAATGCGTCAAACAGGCTGACCCTGCAAAGTTAAAGGCTGCATATGAAAGCCGTAAAGCAAGACTTCGGCAGATTGAGATCCATGGACAGACTTATTGGTCCTTTATGGGGCTTGGTTACGCCAAGGGTAAAGATGAGCCTGCGGAAGCCCGCGTCTTGCTTTATCGCAAATACCCTACATGGGAAATGAAGCCTATTGATAAAGTCGTCATTGCAAGAAAGCGGATATCAAACGACAAATGGGAAGCTGTAACCAATTATTTCGGGAATATACAGGCAATAGCAACTGCGACTGCGCTTATAGTTGACGAGAACCCTGTAAAAGCTGTCATTCAAGAGGTCGATAAGCCAGCGCTGGAAGACTGCTTCAGAACGCCTTCACGTTTAGCAGGTGCATGGGGCGCCCGTTACCTGCGATGGAATAACGATGCATTGCTGGAAGCAAAAAACCGTACTCTGCCTGACTTCGTTCAAAAACGAAGCGAGCAGGATCTGCTAGACTTGATAATAGCGGCGGAGAAGGAAATATTGAAAATCAGTGAGCTGGCAGAAAGCGCCAAGAACCGTGCCCAGCGAATTGTTGGACTGGGCGGCAACCCTGAAGCAAGTCGGCAAATGTCTGTCGTATGTCGTCAGCGTATTGAAATTATCAAGGTTGTCCTCAGAAGCTTGAGACAAGGCCTCTCTGCAAGACAACGTGCATCTGCGGAATAAACATGAGCAAAATAATATCTACCGCCAAAACAGAGTCCTGTCATAATGTCCGCTGTCTGCTGCTTATTGTAATCACAACGTTTCTATTTCTTGCGCCTTGTCTTACAAAAGCACAGACGCCATCTTGCGCTTGTTGCGGCCAACGTCACGGAGCAGGGCATGCAGTCAATTGCAGATATTACCAGGGTGCATCGTCATCTGGAAACGCAAGCTCAAGCGACCCGGTTTTACAAGCCTTACAAGGTATTCTTGACGGCGGATTTAGTCAGCCAACAGGACCCAGCGCCGCAGAACTTCACAGACTCAAACAACAAAGATTGGAACAGGAGCGGCGCAGACAGGAAAAAGAACGACGCAGGCAGGTAGCCCTGCGCCAAGCGCGCATTAGAGAGGGACAATTAATGCGAACATCAATGGAACAAAGTGACGCAGATATATCTTCTTCTTTATCAGGAGTATTCGACAGCGAACTCGGAGAAGGTGGCAGTGATTTCTTCGGGGAGCCTATAGAAAATACCGCCGCCGCTGTTTGCAAATCAAACGATCCTGCGGGCATTACATCCCAAACAGCTGATCATATTTCTTCTCTGAGTGATGTCCAGCTGGATCAGGAGATAGAAGTGGTTATAAGAACATTGAAACAAATAGGTAAAGATTCCCAAAGAAATATCACGGAATTAAACGAATGGGCAAAGATCAGCCACGATGCACAGGTCAGCGCACTGAAATCGAGTGTCGATCTTTTTCTGGACGCAACCACTGATAAGCTGAAAAGTTCTAGCTCTGCCGATCACCGCAAGTTCGCCAAAAGAGCCAATAATATTCGCAGCAAGATTGAAGATTTGGAGAATCTTGGCGAGACAGCGTCTCAACAGGAAGAAAAGAAGCTATACGAAGCCATAAAAAAGCTGGTAAAGGAAAATGAGATCATTGCTGAGGCAAATAATATCCCTGTCGTTCGCCTCGCATCCTTCTCGATTGACTATACTTATGACGCATCCAGATGGTGGGTAGCACGAAAGCAGATCCTCTCCATCACTGACAATCTGGATAAACCGGGCGGTGTCCTTGAAGCGCAGAAAATGCTGATCACGCGTCACAAGCAACTTATTGCCGAACGAAATCGCAGAAAAGATTAGTTGCACCGACTGTATCGCAGACACTGCGGGCAGGTGCACTTACTGATTTGAGAGCATTTCAAGGAGGTGTTGAACTTTATCTTTCTTCTCGATCAGATCTTGCTTAAGAGTTTTCTGACGGTCGATGACATGTTGCGGTGCCTTGCTGACAAAATCTATGTTATCAAGTTTCTTGGCGGTGCGTTCGATATCGCCATTCAATTTGTCAAGCTGACCTTCAAGTCTTTTGATCTCTGCCTCTACATCTATGATTCCTTCGATAGGCATATAAATAGCACCCAGCTCTGTCACAGCGCATGGCGTCGCCTTGTCGTGTTTAAGCCCGCCATCGATCAATAATGACTCGGCCCTGAGCAGAGCCTTAAGTGACCCCGCATCCTTTTGCATACGCTCAGCGGTAACATCACAATCCGGCTTAATCTGATAATTCATCTTCATTGATGCCGCAACGCCATAGTCCGTCTTCAAAGTTCGCGCGATTCGAATTAGATCATGCTTTTTGTCAACATACTCGACGCTCTCTGCATCAATGCCCCATTCGTCAAGCACCTTTCTGCTAATTGGCTCAGGCCACTGCGCATTCATAATAGAATCTGAATCTTCCACCAATTGACATTTTCCTTTGTATCCCATTGCATGCCAAAGTTCTTCCGTCAAAAAAGGCATAGTCGGATGCAACAAACGCAGTATTGAGGAGAACACGTAATTCATTATGCGGCGAACAAGAACCTTGCGGTCTTCATCATCACCAAAAAGAATATTCTTCGCATATTCAAGATACCAATCGCAGTATTGATGCCACGCAAACTCGTAGAGCGTATGCGACGCATCATTAAAGCGATATTTCTCAAGGTTTTCGGTGCATTCCGCAATAGCAACCTGAAGACGGTCGATAATATATTTGTCGTCAAAACCAAGTAAACTGGAATCTAGCCCTTCGCATAAGTCACCAAACCCGGTGACAATGACGTCCTCCTCATTGCTTCCGTTCATCTCCATTAGACGCGCAGCATTCCAGAGTTTCGTGCCAAAGTTTCTGCCTATCTCGAACTTGTCATTGGAGAGAAATACATCTTGTCCTGTAGCGGTAATCATCATCAGACTGTAGCGAAGCGCGTCAGCACTGAATTCGTCTATTATAGTAATCGGATCGATGGAATTGCCAAGACTCTTGCTCATCTTAAGGCCTTTATCATCCCTGACGGTTCCGTGAATATAAACTTTCGAGAACGGAATATCATCCATGAACTCCAAGCCGGCCATTACCATCCTGGCAACCCAGAAGAAAATGATCTCAGACGCAGTCACAAGGTCATGCGTGGGATAGTAAAATTTTAAATCATCATTGTTTTCCGGCCAGCCGAAGGTGCTAAACGGCCAGAGCCACGACGAGAACCATGTGTCGAGAACATCCTCATCCTGCCGGATGCCGGCATCTCCGCATTTGGAGCACTTGTCCGGAACACCCTTTGCCGCCCACTGATGTCCGCAGGCATCACAATAGAACACTGGTATACGATGCCCCCACCAAATCTGGCGAGATATACACCAATCCCGAATATTGTCCATCCATGACAGATAGACCTTCTCCCATCGTGCTGGAACAAATTCGATGTCACCGTTCTTAACTACTTCAATCGCCGGCTCAGCGAGCGGCTTCATTTTAACAAACCATTGCGGCGACAACCTCGGCTCAACTACTGTGTCACAGCGATAGCAATGCCCGACAGAATGAGCATGCTCTTCTGTCTTCTCGACAAGACCCGCATCTTCCAGATCTTTCAGTATCTGCTTCCGGCATTCAAATCGGTCCATGCCCTCATATGGGCCTGCAGCCTCGTTCATCGTTCCATCACCGTTCATGACATTAATCGGCTCAAGGTTGTGACGCTGCCCCATATCAAAATCATTAGGATCATGCGCAGGCGTAACCTTGACGACCCCTGTACCAAAATCAGGATCAACGAAATCATCTTTAATGACAACCAGCTCGCGGTTAAGCACAGGAAGAATAATCTTTCGGTCAGCAAGATCCGCGTAACGCTCATCGTTCGGGTTAATCGCGACTGCCACATCGCCAAGAAGCGTCTCAGGCCTCGTGGTTGCGACAACAATATAGTCCTTTTCATTGTCGTCTGCTGCCTGTATCTCGTATTTTAGATAGTAAAGTCTTCCCGATTCGGGGGCATGTTCACTTTCTTCATCAGAAAGCGCCGTTTGACAACGCGAACACCAATTTACAATATAGTTCCCCTTGTAAATAAGCCCTTTGTTGTATAAACGGACAAACACTTCCGCAACAGCATCGCTCAATCCCTCATCCATGGTAAACCGCTCGCGTTCCCAGTCGCAGGCACAACCCAGCCGCTTGAGCTGATTGATGATTGTGCCGCCATACTCTTTACGCCATTCCCAGACTCGTTCAATAAAAGCATCCCTGCCTAGGTCTTCACGGGTCTTGCCCTCTTTCTTAAGGGCGCGTTCCACAACATTTTGAGTCGCGATTCCAGCATGATCAGTACCGGGAATCCAGACCACATTGCGCCCCTGCATCTTCCTCCATCGCACCATGATATCCTGAATCGTATTATTAAGCGCATGACCCATATGCAGGATGCCCGTAACATTCGGTGGCGGAATAACCACACAGTAGGGCTCGCCCCCTTTGCTATGGTCTGAATGAAACGTTTTATTTTCCAGCCAAAGGTTATACCACTTCTCTTCTATACTCTTAGGGTCGTAATTCTTTTCCATAATCAACTTTCGGACGCGGCTTCTCCGCTCTTGCTCTTTTCCTCTTCCATGAACAGTTTATATTCAACGCTATCGAGTAAAGCCTCCCATGAAGCCTCTATGATATTCTCAGACACGCCAACTGTGCCCCAGCTCTGTTCACCATCAGTAGATTCAATCAATACACGAGTGTGCGCCGAGGAAGCTTCTTCCGGATCAAGAATGCGCACTCTGTAATCCGTAAGACATACGTTTGCTATCTCAGGATAAAACCGCACAAGTGCTTTTCTCAGCGCGCCATTCAGCGCGTCGACAGGACCCACCGCTTCGGCAGCTGTCTGCTCGATCTCGTCGTTAACGCGAACTTTAATGGTAGCTTCAGACACACAAGGCTCATCCTTACCGCGCTTATCCACGATTACACGAAACCCTTCCAGCTCAAAGAACGACTTATGTTCCTTCAGAACTTTCTGGATAAGGATCTTAAACGATGCGTCCGCAGCTTCGAACGCATATCCTTTACTCTCCAGATCCTTGAGAACATCGAGTACTTCTTTCATGTCTTCCTTCGAATCCC
Source organism: Lentisphaerota bacterium (assembly GCA_030590485.1). Classification (GTDB taxonomy): domain Bacteria; phylum Verrucomicrobiota; class Kiritimatiellia; order UBA8416; family JAUUYL01; genus JAUUYL01. The sequence goes on from JAUUYL010000003.1 coordinate 42,323, forward strand.
TGAGTCCCACACCAAGCTCAACGGCCTTCATCAACACCCCGCTGCGTCCTGATAATTCAGAGACAAGCATTCGCCGCTCGTTACCCACAAGGCCGGGTTCAATATGCTCAAACGACCTTTTGTTCTTGTTTACCGCATCAACATGAGCTCCTGCCTTATGGCTGAACGCACTGTTTCCGACGTAAGGCAGCTTGGAATTGTGTGGAAGGTTGACAAGGTCGTCCACAAAGAGCGAAAGCTCGCGCAACCGTTCCAGGCTACCCTCTTTGAGGCATTTTTTTTCCATCTTGAGCTCGAGGCTGGCGACAATGGCCAACAAGTCGGCATTGCCGCAACGTTCCCCGTAACCATTAATCGTGCCCTGCACATGGGTTGCGCCAGCCCTCACTGCCTCGAGTGAATTGGCAACAGCAAGACCCATATCATTGTGTACGTGAATGCCGACTTGCGTATTACACTCAGAAACAACTTTCGCCGTCATCTCGTAGATTTCATGTGACAAACAACCTCCGTTTGTGTCGCACAGCACAAGAACATCAGCACCCGCTTCTTCTGCAGCGCGCAAGGCCGCCATAGCCATTTCAGGGTCGTCCTTCAGACCATCAAAGAAATGCTCGGCATCAAAGATGACTTCCTTCCCTTTTCCCTTAAGATAAGAAACCGTGTCAGAAATCATCGCAAGATTTTCTTCTACCGTAGTGCCCAGCACATCAGTCACGTGAAGTTTCCAGGCCTTGCCAAACACAGTTACCACGGGTGTCTCCACCTCTATCAGGCTGGCAATATACATGTCATCCTGCACATTGGCGCCAACACGGCGAGTACTGGAGAAAGCCGCCACCTTGGAACAATCGAAATCTTTCCCCTTAATTTCTTCAAAGAATTTCATATCCTTCTCGTTAGAGCCTGCAAAGCCGCCTTCGATATAATCGAAGCCAAACTCATTGAGCCGCTCAGCAAGGCGTAACTTGCCAACACTGGAGAAAGAGATACCCTCGCCCTGCGCGCCATCGCGCAAAGTTGTGTCATATATATATATCCTCTGATTCTGATTACTCATTCGCAACCTCTTAAGATTTGAAGAAAGCGTTATATAGCGAAGTAACCGCTTTCTTTCGGTCAACAGCTTTTACGCCGAACATCATACTGATTTCTGATGAGCCCTGATTAATCATCTCAATATTCACTTCAGCATTGGCAAACGCATCTGTGGCCTTCGCGGCGACACCAACAGCATAGTGCATACCCTCGCCCACAAGCATTACAATCGCAAGCCCACGCTCTATACCAAGTTCATCAACTTCGAGTTCGGTCTTTATCCTCTGTATAACATGCTCTTCTACCTCGGGCGTCAAACCGTCTTCACGAAGAATAACTGACATATTATCAATACCCGAAGGCATATGTTCATACGAGAGGCTTTCCTCTTCAATAATCTGTAAAAGACGCCTGCCAAAACCCACCTCCCTGTTCATAAGGTATTTGCTGATATTCAACGCGCAAAACCCATCGCTACTGGCGACACCAAGAACACGGCCCATTTCGTGCTCACGCTCGAGAACTATCCTGGTTCCAGGTGCTTCCGGCTTATTGGTGTTCTTAATACATATTGGAACACCCGCATGCACAGCCGGCACAATTGCCTCATCATGCAAAACGCCAAAGCCCGCATATGCAAGCTCCCGCATCTCATGATAAGTAAGTTCTATGATGGGCTTAACGTCTGGGACAATTCCCGGATCAACAGCAAAGACCGAATCAACATCCGTAAAGTTCTCATAGACATCCGCATGAACTGCGGCAGCAATGATTGAGCCGGTGATGTCCGAACCTCCTCGCGGAAATGTTGCAATATCGCCCGCACTGGTATAACCGAAGAATCCCGGAAATACAGTTATATGCTCATATCCGTCAAATGCTTTGGCAAGATTCTCATTAGAGTCCGGCAAAAGCTGAGCGTTGCCAAATTCATTGCTCAACAAAAGACCTGCATCCCTTGGATCCAGATATCTTGCCTCGACACCACGGCGCCTGAATTCCGCGGCGACCAATTTGGCGCAATTATTCTCGCCAGCCGCCTTCATCGCGTCCATAAACTTACCCGCTTCGCTATGATCTCCTTCAGCAATTGCCTTTATGGAACTACCAATCTCTTCAGTTATTGATTCGGGAAGACCCAAATCTCGCTGGATTGACGCAAATCGATCGACAACAGCTTTCAACTCATCTTCGGCGCTGTTACCCGCAAGCCTGCTCTCTGCACAGGCGATAAGCATATCAGTGACCTTGATATCGTCCGAATCACGTTTGCCCGGCGCCGATACAACAACAATCCGCCTGTCAGCATCTGCCAGAACAATATCGCACACCTTGCCCACCTGAACGGCATCGGCTAGCGAACTACCACCAAATTTGCATACTTTCATCTTGACACAACCCTTTATATGTAGTGAAAAACGGTGCACTTTAATCATATCTCTTGTAAATATACAAGAAAAAAGCGTGTCTTACGCTCGGATGCTATTCTTCTACAAATAATCGGAATCACAAACTTCAGAACACTCATCTCGAACAAATCGCTCAGATCGGTCCGTTCGTAGAGGGATCGCTCTGTGAGTACAAACGGCTCAAACAACTGATTCGCAAAGAAACGAAACAGTCTCTGGCGATCATCCACGGATACACCGCAAGCCAGCATTAATTGAATATAGGCAGACCGATCCCTGCGGAGAGTTAAGCGGAAGAGAAGCCGATGGAAACTAAGCGGCTTTTTCTACATAGTAATGATTTAGCAGACCGCCGAGTTCAGAGTGGCATTTAACATCAGAAGGCTTAGCTGGTTTATCCGGGTATTGATATGGCGTATGTTGTTGCCCAGTCCTTGATGCGGCCAGAAATATGCCATATGGCAAACCACGCCAAGCAAAAGGAGGAAACAAGCTGATCTTGAAATAGAAACTTCCTTCATAGTTTGACAAGTATGAGAAAGAAGACTAGAAAAGACGAGAATAAATATGGAAAGAACCGCATTACTTCTATTGCTGGTCGGCTATTCTTTGGCCGGATGCATAACATTCAAAACAGGGGACGAAAAAATGGCTGATGGCATTTACGCAATATTTTACACATCAAGAGGTGACATAAAAGTAAGAATGGAATATGAGAAGGTTCCGTTGACCTGTTGTAATTTTATCGGGCTAGCCGAAGGGACGCTGGATGCAGCGAACGGTAAACCGTTTTACGACGGCTTGGTTTTCCACCGCGTCATACCTGACTTCATGATACAAGGCGGCTGCCCGCTTGGAACGGGTACGGGCGGACCGGGATACAAGTTTGCAGACGAGATTGATCCTTCCCTGAAACATACAAGTCCGGGAATGCTGTCCATGGCGAATGCAGGACCGGGAACCAATGGAAGCCAGTTTTTTATCACGCATGCCCCCTGCCCTCATCTTGATGGCAAACACGCCGTGTTCGGTCAGGTCGAAAAAGGACAGGACGTTGTCGACGCTATCAAGCAAGGAGATACGATCGATAAACTGACTATTCTTCGTGTGGGCGATAAGGCAAAGGCGTTCCAAACAGACCAGGCAGCGTTTGATAAGTATCAATCCGAACTGTAATCTACCATATATTCTTACGGCGTCTGAGTTCGGAGAATTCCTTTTCATTGGCAGCTCTAAGAAAAGGATTAGTTAGTTTTTCGACTTTTATGGTGGATGGAACCGATGGTTTGTCGCGGTCAATCCATTCCCGCACTATTTCCAGCTTGTCCTGTATATCTATATTATTCGGCTCTATATGGAGGGCAAACTCCAGGTTGTCTAATGTATATTCATGACCGCAGTAAACAAGCGTCTCGTCCGGCAAGGCAAGAATGCGCTGTAACGAATTCCACATCTCCATGGCCGTTCCTTCGAGAATGCGCCCGCATCCTGCAACGAACAACACGTCCCCGGTGAAAAGAACACTCTTCTCTCTGCAATAGTATACCACGTGATCATTGGTATGTCCCGGCAGAGCCATGACTTCGAAGTCCAGGTCGGCCGTATGGATTATATCACCATCCACAACCTCTCTGTCCAATCCGGGAATACTCGATTGGGCCGGCCCCACTATTTCACAGTGGGCGGCATGTTTGAGCTCATGACAGCCACCCGTATGGTCGAAATGATGATGAGTAACCAAAACGTGAGAGATATGGAATCCCGATTCCCGAACTGTAGCAAGTACTGACTGGGCGCTGGCTGGGTCGATTACCACTGCCTTCTTATCGACAACGATAAGGTATATGTAATTATCACCAGAACGAAGGATTTTGATATTCACGATGTCATCAATCAGGCTAACGCGTTCTTAACCATATCTGTTAATGTAGTGTTATCAACGGGTTTTCTAAGAAGGTATGCTTTCTCGTATTGCAACAACACCCTGTTGGCACTGCTGGGTGGATCATAGGCCGTACAAAAAATAATTGCAGGAAGCTCCCAGTCCATGATGCGACAATGATCCTCGATTTCCCTGAACGCCTCTGCGCCATCCATAATCGGCATGTGTAAGTCCATCAGTAATACCGCATGGTGACCTTCCATGAAACTGTCAACTGCTTCTGCACCATTGGCGGCCAATTCTACCCGCGAATCCGGCACGTCGGTCTCAACAAACAACTTGAACATTTCGCGAATCTGTTGTTCATCATCAACGACAAGAATCTTACGCTTGCCCACTGGCTGAAGATCTTTTGTTTCTCCGTCACTCATAACACCCCCTGTTAAGCTCACCACAGTAAGAAACACGAATTTTACAATATGCAACATGCTATTGCCAGTAAAAAACATAGCTGACCAAGCCACGCGCGAGCGTCTCGCAACTCGACATCCGCAGACAAACATATTATATTTGTCACATGAAAATACACATTGTACTTGTCCATCCGGAAATACCGCACAACACAGGCGCGATAGGCCGGCTTTGCGTTGGCCTGGATGCCAAGCTTCACTTGATACGTCCATTGGGGTTTTCTCTTGATGAAGCGGCTTTAAAGCGAAGCGGCTTGGATTACTGGGAGCATGTTGATGTTACCGTACATAAAAATTGGGAATCGTTTCTGAAAACGGAAGAACCTGAACAAATGCTTTTCGCCAGCACTCGCGGAAAACGCGATGTTTACGAGAGCGTCATGAGGGACGGCATATACCTGGTTTTCGGAAATGAGACAAGCGGACTTCCTGATGATATTTACGATACTTATAAGGATCAGCTCATACAGATTCCCATGCCGGGTAAGCACGCGCGCTCAATTAACCTCGCTAACGCGGCGTCCATAGTAGCCTACGAAGCGTATAGGAGAATTAGACGGTAGACGATGGACTGTGGACTATCCGCCTTCGCCAAGACTTCGGCGGACGAGCTGACCACAGATTGAGCTGTTTCCGTTGTTATGTTGAGTAGCTATATCAACGTCTGACCGAGGTGAGAGAAAGAGTTTACCCCGGGACAGAGATTGGTTTATTGGGAAATTGGATTATTGGTGTAATAATTCGAGATCATGCCTTTGGCTTGATAAATATTGACCCCAAGAAAAATGACGGTTTACGTAACTAACCCGCATGTTTCACGAGATCACAGTAAGGCGGAGCTGTGTTTAAATCCTGCCCAAATCGCCTCTCCTACTCTGCGTTCTTCGGGCCCTCGAGGCGGGAACGCTGGGCGCGAAATCCTTTACAAGACAGAATCCTCATTATCTTGCTATGTGTAATTATATGAGGTATTTTCTTACCGTGTCTCGTGAGACCTGCCTGCCACGCTAGCGGCGTGGTTACGTGTCACGAGTTCCGAAGGAGCGTTTATATGCCAATTTACGAATACAATTGTTCGAAATGTGAACATGGTTTTGAAGTGCTGGTCCGATCCGATAAGGATCTGCCGAAGAAATGCCCAAAATGCGGAGCAGCTAAGCCAGGGAAAGCGTTTTCCTCGTTTGCGGTAACAGCAAGCGACCCCTGTAATGTCTGTCCCAGCAGCGGAGCAGGCTGCCCTTCGGCTGGAACCGGATGCTGCGGGATGTGAAACGAATTATAATATAAGGATGTAATATGAAAACCCGATTGCCCATCTATTGCCTATTGCCCATTGCCTATTGCCTTCTCTCGACCGGTTGCGCCTATACAAATATCCAGGTTCCAATGGATAGGGATTTCAACAACACGCAACTGGGAAGTAAGGAGGGCGTTTCAAGCGCGAAGACAGTTCTCTATCTCGTTTCGTGGGGTGATTCCGGCACAAAGGCCGCAGCAAATAATGGTGGTATCACGACTATCAAGCATGCTGATCAACGTGTCTTTGCTGTTTTATTTGGCCTCTATACAAAAGTTAGCACAGTAGTATATGGCGACTAAACTATTCTTTCTGTCAGCTATCCTGTTTATAACAGCGGGCTGCTCTGTCTCTGGCCGGCTGGTCACCAACAGTACCAGCCCGTATACCAGGAATTTTGACAATACGCCTGTCGGTTCAAAACAATGCGTTCTCCACGACTTCAGATTGAGAGAGCCGATAAGCGGGCACAGCATCTCGGCAGAATGGACGACGGATAAGATCCTCAAGGTTGCCGAAAAGGCTGGTATGACAAATATTTACTATGCCGATATGCATACATTCTCCCTTCTGCTTGGTATTTACAAACGTAAGAAATTGATTATTTACGGGGATTGAGGTGGACACACGCTTTCTGTCTCTTTATCCTGATGTAAAAAGGAGATTCTTATGAAATGTTCAGTAATTATCACATTCGTTGCTCTAGTGCTCTTCTCTGCAGGCTGCAAAATGGTTGAACCGCCGAAAGCGACCATGGCAGGCAAATCTTTTGATTCGGGTAACAAATTCTACGAAAAGGTCAGCGCGCATGAAAAGAACGGTTTCGGAAGATACACGTGGGCAAACGGCGATTTCTACAAGGGTGAATTTAAAGACGACCAGATGCATGGTAAAGGACTTATGATATATGCTGACAGAAGCGTTTATCAGGGTGACTTTCGCGACGGCAACTTTCATGGCGAAGGCATATATGTATTCACGGACAACACCAGATATGACGGCTCATTCAAAAACGACATGATGTGCGGTAAAGGGCTTTTAGTATATGCTGACGGCAGCTGGTATGACGGCTCATTCAAAAACGATAAGATGCACGGCAAGGGGCAATACACTGACTCCAAAGGGAAAGTGTTCAAAGGTATGTTTCGTGACGGCTATTTTGTAAAATGACACAGGGCAAGAGCAAAGGGTCTTGAAGGGGTAATATAGTGAAGATGAATCTTGCTAACAAAGTGGCCTTTGTTACAGGTGCAGGTCGAGGAATAGGGAAAGCCATAGCATTGATGATCGCTAATGCGGGCGGGCATGTGATCCCTGCGGGGGACTACAAAAAAGCAAGATGGGATTATGATTAAGAATGAGAGAGGGAGATAGATATGGCGAAGGTTGAGATATATTATGCGCAGATGTGTGATCTTTGCCATAAGGCAATGGATTATTTCTCCGAAAAGGAAATCGAGTTTGAATCTTATGAGGTCAAGTGGAAAGGCGAAGGCTGGCTGGAAGATGATAACTCACGCGAGATGCTTCGCCGTTGTGGTGATGTGGATTTTGTTCCCCAGTTGTTCATAAACGATCAACATATCAAGGGATGGAAGACTCTCTCTGCACTCATCGAGACAGGCGAAATTGAAAACTTATTAAAGCAATAAACCATACCGCTTATCGGCCGCAGAAAATACTGAACCCGGAGTGATACCTGCGGAACCTAGTGGGTACGGTCATCGGCTGGTAACCGAGCCTGCCGGAAGGAAGTCTTCCCCGGATTGGAAGCACCTGATATGCGACTGGCATCGGACAAGTGGAGCCATAGACAAAACGCATAGGGCTAGTTCGAGTCGGCCAGGTTATCTTTTGCGGCCTCCTTACAGCTCCGGCTGCTGCCAACTTTTCAAAAGCGTCTTCAAACTGTTCAGTTTTCTGCGCCCTTACCTCACGTGCAAGTTCAGCATCCTGCGCCTGCTTACAAGCGCGTTCAGCACGCATCCTCTTCAGGGTCTCTGTTTCTGCATCAGAGATCATTTGAACCTCGCTGATTACACCCCCGTTAAAGATTCTTGCTGTATTATCTTTAATCTCTATCACCCTGAGCTGACTGCCGTTTAAGACGAGCCCGTCACTTTGCCTTGCGAATTGCTTTCTGCCAGTTTCAAGGGATACAAGCCCTACCATACGGCCATTCGCCGACATGATTTCATTGAGAATCAAAGGTGTGATCCTTCCGGCATAATCCTCCAGCATCAGCGAACCTGACTTGACGGTTTTGTAAGCCTTGAGCGACTTTCTATAGACGTGTTTACTGTCGGGTTCATATGACTTAACGAGATACGGGCCAACATGATCTCCTATCTCGACAAAATGAGTGGTGCCGCTCAGGTGGTTTAACGAGAAAACGAATCCCGACGATTTCTTTGTGACAATGGAGGTGAATTTGTATGCGAAGCATGCCGGCCTTATCGAATAAACACGGATATCATCCAGCGATGCAACTGCACATGCGACAACAAGGTGCATAATAGTCGCTATTATGAAGCTTTTTCTCATAACGGAGCCATTGTACCACCACCTGACACGAATAACAATGCTGTTGATTCACTATTCATCAATCATCATTATCTTCCCTTGACCCCTACCCTCTTCCATATAGAATAGAGGTATGAAATATGTACTCTTACTTTCTCTGCCGATAGCCGCAATTTTATATTATTCTATTAAATCATTCACACGCAAAGCGCGTCATCGTTCGCTACTGCACAAACCGTTTCCTGATGACTGGTGTGATATCTTAAAAAAGAACCTCCCTCCTTACAGTCTTTTGACTGATGAGTTGCGCAAGCAGCTTCATTGGTATATTCATGTTTTTCTCGATGAAAAGACATTTGAAGGGTGCGGAGGGCTTGAGCTTAATGATGAGATTAAGGTCACTATTGCCGGGAACGCATGTCTCCTGCTTCTTGGTCATCCAAACCGTTTGTATCCAACGCTCAGAACTATCCTTGTATATCCGCGCACTTACGTTGCCGGGGGCAAGGGTATACTTGGGGGGCAGATCGACGAGCCGTCCGCCCGCCTTGGTGAATCCTGGCAAAACGGCCCGATTGTCCTCGCGTGGGACAGCGTTAAACAAGGCGCGGTAAATTTTGAAGACGGCAACAATGTTACCATCCATGAATTCGCTCATCAGCTTGATCAGGAAGACGGAGCCGCCGATGGCGCGCCCATTCTCGACAAAAGCATCTCCTCATACCGGACATGGGCAAAAGTATTCACCCGCGAGTACCAGGGGCTGAGAAAGAAAAAACGTAAGTTCAAGAAAAGCGTCATGAATAAATACGGAGCCACGAATCCTGCTGAGTTCTTTGCGGTAGCTACAGAATCATTTTATGAGAAACCCGAACAGATGGCAAAACGTCATCCGGAACTGTTTAATGAGTTGAAGCGTTATTACGGAGTAGACCCGGAAAAATGGACTACGGACTCTAATAACTATTAACTGCGTTGAGCTTGTAAAAGCGAAACGCTACTGAGGAGACTGAGATGAAACAGATAGATACAAAAAGTATGGTAATCGGAATGTTGCTGGTGGTGCTGGTCGCTGGGGCTGTAGCCGCTTCCGGCGGATACCCAGTGGTGAGATACGAATTGTTTACCATAAACACAACGACGGCAAGTGGTGCAGAGTTGAAGATTGCTGATAGCCCCTCTGCTGCAACCGCTGCAGGCGTTCTCAAGCACGACACCCAGACGGGCCGTGTATGGGCATTGACTATACGCAACAATAAAGCTGACAAATGGGTTGAAATCAAGTAATAGAAACCTGCTCCAGAGAACGAGATATAGTTCATGAAATTGGCATCCAGAAATATTATTTTGCTGTTAGCCGGCTGCTACCTTGTCGCCGGGCACGCGCTGGCAGATAAAAACGTGTTCAATAATTTTATTCGCTCAGCGCGCAAGAACATGGAAACTATTCTTCTCAAGGAGCGGGATGTAGTGATTAAGACAGGCCTTGCCGTACATATTACAAACAAAAGCGGTGATAACCTTCAGAATGTAAAAGTCGCTCTGAACGACAGAATATTAGCGTTCTCCGACAGTAAGGGCATCTGTGCTTTTCTCGACGTGAGAAAGGGCATCCATAATGTGGAGATCTCAGCCCACGGCTACGCAGTAATTAAAGATGCCAACGTTAAATATGATCCTGCTTCTCCCTGGGCAGCTCCCAGAGAATATAAACTGAAGGCTTTACCAACGACAATGGTGGTGGGCATTGAGGACCGAGGCGGCATTCCCCTTGAGGGCGTTACAGTTAAAATGGCAGGGGAGGAAATCCAGACAAGCGAAAAAGGTGTAGCACGATTTAACAATATCCTGCTTGATAATGCCACACCTCTAACCGCACAAAAACCAGGCTTTATCAAAGTAAGGAAGACATTGATATTATCTCCTGATAATTGGAGCACAGAGGTTTATCAAAGCATTGTATTGCAGCGTAAGAAACAATTTGAGCTCAACGGCGCGTTTCAGGTGAATGACCCACAAAGTCTGCCACAGAACAACGGAGACGGAAAAGCCAACGCGGGCGAATCAATCAAGCTGCCTGTAAAGATTTCTAACATCAGCGATGAGATGACCGATTCCTGGACATTGGCATTCAGGTGCGATTCTCCACACATCGAATTCCAGGAAAAGCCGACATACGAGAACAAACCACTGAAGCCCGGTGAAGAACGTGGTTTTCTAATACCAATAAACATCAAGTCGTCTGTGAATAAAATAGAGGTTCTCAAAGTGGTCGCCACAATCATACCTAAGAATGACTTCTTTGGTGCAGAGCAGAAAACTTTTCCATTACCTGTTCATCCCGGAGAGCTGCTTAAATTTAAGCTGATGATAGACCCGATAGTACAGGATCAGGTTGTCGGGAATCTATCGCAAAGAAACAATGGCAACAATATGCTGGGGCCGGGAGAATACGGGACAATCCGTCTGACTATCGGAAACCTGGGTGAAGCCGTTAAGAACGTCCAATTCTATCTGGAAACATTACCGTCGGATCTTATTGATCCACGTGCAATCAAACAGCATAACCAGAAAAAGAATGGTGTTACTATGCAGGCAAACCAGCTGATGGATGCTGTATTCAAAATAGATGTTCCTAGAGATTATGATTATTCGCTCATACCACTTTTTGTCATGGCAGAAAGCCATGGTCGTGTTTGGGGCGAAAGATTCGCTATTCCCGTCGAAGGCAAAAGTGATTTCCACGCATCTATAGCGGGCAAAGGTCAACTTGCTAGGGGTGGAGTTTTCAGCTTCACAATAAAAATGACTTATTCCGGCTCAGAAAGCTTCAAGGGCAATCTGGTTCTTTCTTCAGAGAGTAAGCTCATAAAGACAAAGCCAGAGGTGTTTCGTGGACGCACAATAGTTCCTGACAAGACTATGGAATTGACTGGGATGATGACTATTCCGTCCAACTATTCCAGCGACACATTTAAACTGAAGTTTAAAATCAGAGACATGGGACTGGGGAACGCGGAAGTCTTCAGCAAGGACTTTATGTTTAAACTGAAAAAACAGAAAAGACAAAATCAAAGACAATAATGGTGCAGAGAAAAATATCAAGGCTCAAAGTTTCAGGAGAGAAATAAGACCTATAAGACTTTTGTGACATATAGGACATATGGCATTGTGTTCCACAGTCCACCGTCCATAGTCCACGGTCCATGATAATATGATTTCAATGATATCCATATTGGGACGTAACGGGGCAATTAGCCGCAACGGAGAACTGCTGTGGAGTATACCGGAAGATTTGGCTCACTTTAAGAAGCTGACCCTGGGACATACAATCATCATGGGAAGAAAGACTTTTGCATCCATTGGCCGCCCCCTAACCGGCCGTACAAACATCGTCTTGAGCAAAAATCCAGATTATGACGCCGATGAATGCATTATGTGCCAATCGCTTGAGGAGGCATTATGCAAGGCGCACGGTGACGAGGTGTTTATTATCGGGGGCGGCGAGATCTATGAGCAGGCGATATTTCTGGCCGATAAACTGTACCTGACTATTGTGAACGACCAACCGGAAGCCGACACTTTTTTCCCTGAATATTCGGAGTTTAAAGCCGTTATCTCAGAAGAGCAGCACCAACACAACGGCTTAAAATATACGTTCGTGGAACTCTCGCGCTGAGGCGAACCTAACCCCATGTCCCGAATGGTACTTTAAGTTAGTACCGTTCCCCCTTGATCCTCTACTTGCAGTAGTGCAAGACGGAATAGACTTTCATATCGACCAGCTTGTCCGCCGCTTTCTGCTCTTCGAGCCATTCAAAGAGTCCGTCTACGGGAATTTCATGGACAATAATATCTTCTGAGTCGACCCCTCCCCCTGCACCTGTTTTCTTTAAGTTGGTCGCCAGAAAGAATGTGAGAATCTCGTCAGTTACACCCGGAGATGTCGCGCCCTCGAACAGAAATTTCATCTCGCCAGCCTCGTAGCCTGTTTCTTCCATAAGCTCCCGCCTGGCGGCAGACTCCAACGTTTCATTCTTGTCGCCTTCATCACCAACGAGTCCGGCAGGCAGTTCGATAACGTTTTTATCGAGCGGCGGGCGGTACTGTTCGCATAGGATAATCTTGCCATCATCGGTAAGCGGTACGATTCCGACGATTCCGGTAATATTCTTGCGCGTGGTGTATTCCCACGTATCACGCACCATAAAATCAATATAGCGCCCTTTACAAAGTCGTTCTGGGTTACTCATCTAGATACTATATTTAACCTTGCATTGAAGTGCAATGTGAATATATAAAAGTTCACGTAATTAACAAAAAAACATGACGCGCACATCATCACATCGTTCGTAACTGTCCCAAACGAAAGAGACAAGATGAGTTATACTAGAGAAGAAGTTGCAAAGACGATAGACCATGCGGTCCTTAAGCCAGATCAAACGGATGCGGATCTTAAAGCTAACGCACAGATGTGCATCAATAACAAAACTGCCAGCATGTGCGTGAAGCCATGTGATGTTAAGCAAGCAGCAGGACTGCTCAAGGATAGCGCGGTCATGGTGTCATGCGTGTTAAGTTTTCCGCATGGAGCCGAAGCCACGCCTACCAAAGCGTTTGCAACGAAGCAGGCTATAGAGGACGGCGTTCAGGAAATAGATATGGTCATGAATGTCGGCAAATTCCTGTCAGGTGATTATGATTATGTCCGTGACGATATTAAGGCTGTCGTTGATGTGGCACATGCTTCCGATGTCGCTGTAAAGGTAATCCAGGAAAGCGCCTTTTTGACGCTGGAACAGGTTGCTAAAGCATGCGAGCTTTCTCAGGAGGCTGGCGCTGATTTTGTTAAGACATCCACAGGTTTCGGGCCCGGCTCAGCAACCCCGGAGATTATTGACGTTATGATAAAGACCGTTGGCGACAAGATGAAGGTCAAGCCATCAGGCGGTATCCGCACATGGGAGACAGCTGTCGCATATCTTGAGCAGGGCGTAGACAGGCTGGGCGTTGGATCTACCGAGGCGGTACTTGATGGCTCAGAAGCTGAGGGTGATTATTAAAGCTATCGAACTTTCAAACTCAATTCTGACTGCACGCATCGACGAGATGGGCGCAGAGCTTAAGAGTCTTAAGGAAAAATCTACAGACACAGAATATATCTGGTAGTCCGATCCCGAATGGTGGACCGGCGCGGCCCCTATCCTGTTCCCCATAGTCGGCGGCCTCGATGATATTGTTGAAGCTTATAAATTGATAAAGTAGGGCGAAGCACTTGTATCGTAGAGGTGCCGTCCGATTAAGATTAAGAGCTCAACAAAGGAGTACTGATATGAGCGATGAAGGTATGACCATGAACCTGAGAATTAAGCTAAGCGCGATGATGTTTCTGCAATTCATGATGTTTGCAGTATGGTGGGTTCCGCTAGGTGCGTATATGGCTGGAACATTGAAATTATCTCATCCTGCCACGGCAAACATCTTCAACACTATATCGGCTGTATTACTGGTAGCTTATCTGGTTCTTTTCCGCGAGAAGCTTGGCGGGGAGAAAGCCGACACAAAAGCGCCTGAAGATGCACCAGCAGGATAACTATTGTTTTGAGGCAGCTGTCATTCCGAGCCTACCGAGGAATCTAAAGTTTCATGATCTATATTTCGTCTGTTGTGTCAGCTTGCTGACGAATGGCTTCTTCATGAATGCCCTGGAAGAGCTGAAAGATGAAATTCTCTGATAGTTGCAGGTCTTGCCCTGCCTCAATTCTGCTTTTTATTATTTCCTTCCAGCGATGAGGCTGAAGGGCTGACACATTATTGGCAAGTTTCAGGGCCCACATGTCCTGCACAATCTCCATACGTTTGCCGAGTAGCTCGAGGACGTTATTGTCAATGTGGTCGACTTCCGTACGAAGCTCTTTCAGTCTCGTCTTAAACTCCTGACTGTCGCTGAGTTCCCGCTTGAGTGTCAGGCGGTCGACAAGAGAATGGTATTGTTTGGGAGTGAGCTGTTGTTCGGCATCGCTCAAGGCCTTGGTCGGATCAATATGCACCTCGACCATCAGACCGTCATAGAGCAGGTCCAGTGCTTCCTGTGCGACAGAGAAAATTAATTCTGATTTTCCGCAGATATGGCTTGGGTCGCAAAGTATGGGAATCTCGGGCAGACGGCGTTTAAGTTCAATAGGTATCTTCCAGTTGGGTGCGAATCGGTAGATGCTCTGCCGTGAGGAGCTGAATCCCCGGTGGATCGCCCCTATCTTCTTTAAGCCGACAGCATGCATGCGTTCAATCGCGCCCAGCCACAGTTCAATGTCGGGGCTGATCGGGTTCTTGATTAATATCGGCATATCTGTACCCTTCAACGCATCGGCGATTGCCTGCACCGCGAAAGGGTTGGGTGTGGTTCTGGCTCCGATCCAGACGATATCGATGTTGTGTTTCAGGCAGGCTTCGACATGCTCAGGGGTTGCCACTTCAATGCCTATAGGTATGTTATATTCATCTCGCGCCCTGGTCAGCCAGTCCAAACCCTCGATACCGACACCTTCAAAAGAACCTGGTCTTGTCCTGGGCTTCCACAACCCTACTCGCATAAAACTGATGTTAGAATCTGCGAGGCCCTTGGCTGTAGCCATCACCTGTTCTTCAGATTCTGCACTACATGGTCCCGCCGAAAGAAGCAGGTTCTTTACAGGCAGTCCCCATTCGTTTAGAGGTGTAAGTGATAATTCCATAATCTATTCTTTGTACTCTTATAGAGCGGAGGAAGCAAGAATAGTTGCCGGGGCGGCTTGAAAAAGGTTAGCCGTTTATTGGTGCATCTTTGTTAACTTCGTCAATCTTGAGAAAAACAATACCGCCCTTCTTCTCTGTTGAAATGAGTAATTCGAATGGTGCAACCACCACAATGTATGGTATGTCCGCAGCCCTGAGGCGAGGCTGCATATGCGCTCTCGAACACATCACCTGGGGCAAATCCTTCTATCTCATCGAGATTCTTGCCCAAAAGAGCCAACGCTTTTGAGTTGGCAGTCTCTTTATCGGCGTCATCTATCAGGCACGCCTTAAGATGGTAGCCTGAATGAATTGTTTGATTGAATTTCCCGCAGTTTATCTTGAACAACTTTCACGTGCTCGTGGGTATCGGTTGAGAGTCTGTCGGCAATAATTCTGTATTCCGAGGCATCTGAGTTCACTATATCATAAAAATGAGCATCCAGGACGGAGGATTCTATACCAAGAGCTGTTTTAATTGCAGTCTCTTGCGAAATAGGATTTTCTTTCGCGTCACTTATTGAATCATTCATCTTTTGAAGAAAGGCGTCTGTGTTCGTTGACTCAAATCTGCCAATGTTTTGAAAGATATTTCCCTTTGCCAGTTGTTTATGCATTGATCGGAGAAGATCCGCATGGATTTTTTCCTTCTTAGATAAATCCTGCCAAAACTCTTCCATTTCAGGAATGGACATTGCGTAGACGGAATAAAGCGTTGATATGGCTTCTTCGCAAAGAACTAGATTGTCAATTATTGCACTTTGAATCTCTATAATCTTTTCTTTTGCATTCATATTATAGCTCTACGACTTGATCGTTGTTGTCTTTTGCTTTATTAAGACCATCTTCCACAAGCTTGATATGTTGTTTTGTGTGACGTTCGATTGCCTCCAGCTCTTTCTTTATGTGAGAGATATTGGTTTCTATAACTTGAAAATAACCCGCTTCAATAAGTGAATGTTCAATATCTACTGCAAGAGAAAATGCACAAATAGGCGTGATTCCTTGGGCGGACACTTTGGCAATCTCCTTTTTTATGTGTTCGATGTTTGTCTGAATGGCGTCAACATTGAACTTGCTCGGGTTAAAATATACGTCTTCTGATTCACACAATTCCGCAAGTTGTTTGAGCACTTCGCCATGAGCCTTTTCTTGAATGACAAGGTTGCTCCAGAAGGCTTCCAATTCTGGCAACGCTACGCTGAATGCGGCATAAAGAGAAGCTATAGTCTCTTCCTGGGTTGACAGAGCAGTGATAATATCAAAACGAGATGGATTCGTCATTCGCATACCTCCTTTTACGCTTTGTTTAATAAACATTTCAAATGGAGTATATGAGATATCGTTAATCATCTCAAAACCCCAATAATATTTTTGTTATTCCAGCAGATGAGATGTGGCAACATACCCTCTGCAGTTCCCCCTATTCTATACTTAGCAGTTGAGTGGTCAAGCGGAATGCCTGGATAATCATTAAGGTTTAAAGCTGACATTGGAGCCTTCCTGTCATAGATTCTTGTGATGGAGGAGAAAACCAGAATAATACCTATAGAGGCAGTACCCAACGAACCGTTCAAGGTGGACTTTCATGGTGAACCGCTTGCCGAGTTGATGGATCGTAATTTCCTGGATTATGCTTCATACGTAATATGCGAGCGAGCTATCCCGAGCCTTTCAGACGGCCTCAAGCCTGTTCAGCGCCGCATTCTGCATTCGATGAACGAGATGGATGACGGGCGTTTCATTAAGGTCGCTAATGTGATCGGCAACACCATGCAGTATCATCCGCATGGTGACGCCTCTATCGGGGCCGCATTGGTCAATCTGGCAAACCGAAGTTGTCTTATCGATAAACAGGGTAATTTCGGAAACACCTTTACCGGCGACCCAGCCGCCGCCCCGCGTTATATAGAATGCCGTCTTACGAATATGGCACGCGATCAGCTTTTCAATAAGAACATTACCGAGTATGTCCCATCTTATGATGGCAGGAACATGGAGCCGGTAGAATTCCCCTGCAAACTACCGCTTCTGTTGATGATGGGTACAGAAGGAATTGCCGTGGGTATGTCCACCCGTATCCTACCTCACAATCTGGGCGAGCTGCTGGATGCCCAGATAGCCTTGGTCAGCGGAAAGCAGGTGAAACTTCTTCCCGATTTTATCCAAGGCGGCCTAATGGATGTTGCAGAATATGATGAGGGGCGAGGCACAGTAAGGCTTAGAGCCAGGATTGAGGACCGGGAGGACGGCTCGCTTTATATAACTGAGATACCTTTCAGCACAAATACCGATTCACTTGTAGCGTCGATTGACGATGCTGTCCGCGCCCGAAAGTTACCCATATCATCAATCAACAACTATACAGCCGAAACAGTTAATATTGAATTGGTGTTGAAATCTGAGGCCGACACGGAAACGCTTATCAGTAAGCTTTATGCATTTACGCAATGCGATGTGGTGCTCAACAGCAGTATCATTGTACTAAAAGATAAGAAGCCGGTTGTACTGAAAGCGCATGAGCTACTTCACGAGAATACAAAACAACTTTTCAAGGTTCTTAAGAAGGAACTGCAGTTTCAGAAGCATGCCGCACTTGAAGCAATCCAGGCCCGGACTCTGCAACGAATCTTCATTGAAGAGAAAGTATATCAGGTTCTGGAATATTGCCTCGCGAAGGATGATATATCACGACTGACTAAAACACGCATGGAGCGCTACAAAGCAGAGTTTCTCAGGGATATCACAGACGCGGATATACAGACACTGTTATCCATAAGGATAAGACAGATATCCGGCTATGATATGGATAAGAATCTACGCGTGATCAAAAAGATCAACAAAGACTTGGAACAAATCAATTGGCGCCTGGACAACATGAAGAGACATGTTCTCAAGACATTACGAGACATGAAGAAGCAATATTGCCCTGAGACGGTTCGGCGCACAGAGATCACATCTTTCGAGCAGATCAAAAGAAAAGAACTGACGGCTAACGAAATCAAGATGTCGTTCAACAGCGAAACCGGATATGTTGGCTCAAAGATTGATGGTGATCGCTCCATCGAATGTTCTCCCTATGATAAGATAGTTTTAATCTGGAACAACGGTCGCTGCAAAGTGATCCGGCCATGCGAAAAGTTATTTACGGATGTTAACCTGGTCTATTTTGCGAAGGTGGACGCAAAGCGAATCTTGACCATTGTCTATAGCCAGGATGGGTTCTCATATCTCAAACGATTCAAATTCAGCGGCGCCGTCCAGAACAAGATTTATCGTTGCGCGCCCAGGAATGCAAAAATAATGTTCTCCAGCGATCAAGAACATGAAAAACTATATGTGAAATACCAGCCTTATGACGGCATGCAGATTGCCCAGCAGTATTTTGAACCAAGCGGTTTACCTGTGCAGAAAGTTCAAAGCGCCGGCAAACAGATGACATCCAAGGTAATCGACAAAATAGCAACAGAGATGCCAAAATGGTGGGACGAAGAAGCAAAAGCCCCACGCGGCGTCTTTATGGATATGATATAATGGACTGTGGGTTCTTTACATGGCCGGAGTTTCATTAGGGTTCACTGCCGGATCAATGCATATTTGTCAGGTAGTTGCTGTTAAGAAAGAAAATGAAGGTGGCTCGGAACTGCCGCCGACTCGTGAATATCTTTATTCCGATAAGTAATTACTACTTATGGTATTTGCGTTTAGGGTCTTTTGGTTTTCTCTTTGGGCGCTTCTCGCGTTTTGGGTGCATGCCTGTCTCAACTGACCCAAACTTATTTGCCTCTTTTCGGCGTTCAGTTCGCTTGAAGCGTTTGCTTTGCTTGTCGTCATGAACCTGTTCCACTCGCACCTCACGACCATGGTAATCAGCTCCGCCGAGCGATACCAGAATAGCCGAGACATTGGGGGGCGCGACTTCAAAGAAAGAGAACCTCTTCATAATGTCAACCTTTCCAACAGTCACTTCGTGTCCGCTTTCGCCGTTAATCAGGCCGGACAGCTTCTTAGGATCAAGGCCATCAGATTTACCAAGGTTGATAAACATACGAACCGAGCTTGCCGGCTTTGGCCGTTCTTTACGCTCTGGTCTTTCGCTACGCTCGCTTGTCTTCCTGCGATCTGACCTTTCATTCCGATCGTCCTTCCTTCGGCGATCTGGTCGCTCGTTACGTCCGCGTGATTCTCTCTGGTTCGAGCGGTGTGAGTCAGGAGCAACATTCAGATCATCCGCACCACGGTAATATTTGAGCAGATTGTTAAACTCAAGTGATACAAAACGTTTTATGATCTCATCCCCGTCCATATCTTTCAGTGATTCAATGATAGCGGGTAGATATTTATCGATCTGCTTGTGGTCGACCTCAACGTTCTTCATGCGTTCGATCAGACTAAAGAGCTGTGCTTCGCATATCTCGCGACCGGAAGGTGTGTCGCGGTACTCAAATTTCTTGTTAATCATTTTCTCGATACGGCGGACTTTTCCTTTTTCGCGCATATTGACAATCACAGCTGATATACCGTTTTTACCGGCGCGCCCGGTACGTCCACTGCGATGGGTATAACTACCCAGGTCATCAGGAAGATTATAATTGATAACATGTGTCAGGTCAGTGACATC
This sequence comes from Lentisphaerota bacterium, assembly GCA_030590485.1. Classification (GTDB taxonomy): domain Bacteria; phylum Verrucomicrobiota; class Kiritimatiellia; order UBA8416; family JAUUYL01; genus JAUUYL01. The sequence continues at coordinate 62,337 of JAUUYL010000003.1, forward strand.
CAATCCGCGAGCTGCCACATCGGTTGCCACCAAAATCTGGAGAGCTTTTGAGCGAAACTTCTTCATTACAGCATCGCGCTGTCCTTGAGAAAGATCACCATGTAATGCGTCTACGTTGTAGCCATCTCGGATCAGCCAATTGGCCACATTCTGGGTATCCTGACGAGTACGGCAGAATACTATGGCATACATGTCCGGATAGTAATCAGCCAAACGTTTCAAAGCGCGGTAACGATCCTTCTGATGGACTATATAACATTCATGAGAGACATTCTCAGCTCCGGCATTGCGCTGTCCGATCGTGATCTCCTCCGCATCCTTCATGTATTTGCGAGCAATTGAAGCTACCTGCTTGGGCATTGTGGCGGAAAACAGCAGAGTATGTGCAGTTTTAGGAACTTCAGAGAGAATGGCTTCAAGATCTTCCTGAAAGCCCATGTTGAGCATCTCGTCGGCTTCATCGAGTATCACCCGCTCAACTCCGCTCAAGTCTGCCTTCTTGCGACGCAGGATATCAAGCATCCGACCCGGTGTAGCTACAATGACCTGAACGCCCTTTTGCAAAGCTCTCAGCTGGGTATGGATGGGCGTTCCACCATAAACAGAAACAATGCTAACATCTGGCGAGCAGGCTGCAAATGCCTCCAAGTCACGAGCAATCTGCACACATAATTCTCGTGTCGGACAGAGTACTAATGCCTGAGGTGCCCGATTGTAAGAATCGAGCATATTGAGGATTGGCAGACCAAAAGCGGCGGTTTTGCCGGTACCGGTCTGGGCTAACGCCACCATATCGCCCTTGTTTGCCAGGAGTCGTGGTATAACCTGAGCCTGGACAGGGGTCGGTTCTTTAAATCCCATACGGGATATGGCGTTCAGAATCTCCGGCTCCAAACCGAGTTCTTCAAAATTCATGATTATTCCTTCTTAGACTTCTCGCACAGGATATATAGATATATTGCCGTACCGATATTCACTCCTGCGGAAATACCGGAATCTCATTAAGCGCGCGGAGTCTGAAGGCTGGCAGTCTAAAAGTCAACTACATTAACCTGCAATTCTAAAAATTGCTAAGAATATACAGGATCTACCATTCAATATCGATGATAGCGATTGTCATTATCGCGGCACCAGCTATAGCCAGACCTGCATGGGTATCAATTTCCATCTTATCTCCATCGTCATCATAACTGCCAGCAGCGGCTAAAACGCCGGCTGTCAGGGCAATTGCGCCAATTGTGCCGAGCATGATATGAACGTTGTCTCTTGTGAAAAGTCCGTCGCTGAGATCAAAACGTTCGCGATGTTCAGCTGTTCCTAACAGGACTGTTGTCAATGCGCATGCAGCTGTTGCATATGCCAGGCCTTCATGAAGCTCGACATCGTCAACATTACCAGGTTTGGTAGCTGCTGTAGCGGCTGCCAGAACAATAGTTCCAAAACCAAAGTACTTATGGGCAGTACCCAAGCCCTCTGCAACGGCGGATAGAGGCAAAACACCCAATATCATAGCGGCTAACAATAGGATTCCGATTGGTTTACGTGCACGTGACATATTAATGTCCTTTCAATTTTGCCTGATGAGTCAGGCTTGTTTTGCCTCTGGTTACCAAGAAGTATCTGCCTACCTTCAATAAAAGTCAAAGACAACTTGGATTTATTAATGAATTCTCTCACTACCACTTTCTAATCGACTTTTCCAACTCTACGGCTGAGAATCCTTTAATGGGAAAAACGATTCTTCATGTTGATATGGATGCATTTTTTGCGTCTGTTGAACAACTGGATCATCCCGAATATGCGGGTAAACCAGTCGTTGTAGGCTCTCCGCGTGATAAACGAGGAGTTGTCGCTGCGGCGTCATATGAAGCAAGAAAATACGGTATCCATTCGGCTATGCCATCACGTGAGGCCGCACGTCGCTGTCCTAAAGCAATCTTTCTGCCACCCAATATGGCACGCTATAAGGAAGTATCCGAACAGGTGTTTGCCATTTTTGATAAGTTTACACCATATAAGGAACCTGTTTCCATAGATGAAGCTTTTCTCGATGTCACGGGGGCATTGCGTATTTTGGGAACAGGTCCTGATATAGCTCGACAGATAAAGACGGCCGTAAAAATAGAGACGGGCTTAACAGCATCTGTCGGCGTGGCCATAAATAAGTTTCTTGCCAAAATCGCCAGTGATCTTGAGAAGCCGGATGGTCTCACAATCGTTCCTTCGGAGCCGGATCGAATCAAAGAGTTTCTCGCACCCCTGGAAATAGGACGTATATGGGGTGTCGGTAAGGTCATGCGCAAGAAATTGGAGCTCGCAGGCTACTTTACCATCGGACAGCTTCAGCAGGCCTCTTCGGAAAGACTGATGAAAATACTGGGTGAACATTCGGCTAATCACCTCGCAGCCATGGCCATCGGCGAGGACACAAGGAAACTGAAGATGGACAGAGAGCAGAAGAGTTTTTCCCGTGAATATACTTTTGCCGAAGACTGTAGCGACAGCGAAGAGCTTGAACGGGTACTTTGCTCACTCGTGGAAGACGTCGGATCTCAGCTTCGGGTAGCTGGTAAATATGGCAATACAGTACAATTGAAGTTGAGATGGCAGGACTTCGAGACCATTACCCGTCAGCGCCGCTTCTCCTCGCCCTGCTGCGATGATTCATCTCTGAGGGAACTGGTAATGGCAATATTTCTTGATCAGGAAATAATCAAACCGGTGCGTTTAATAGGCTTTGGCGTCAGTAATGTTGTCAGCAAGAAACCGCCAGAACAGGTTGACTTGTTTGATACAGGCTCAAAGTCAAAGCATAAAAGAGAGACAATCAGCCGAACGGTCGATGATATACGCAAAAAATTCGGGAGCGACAGCATTTCGTCCGCAGGCACTATGACAACTGATGATTGACCTCAGTCTCTTTTGTCGCCGCTTGCGCTCGGGTGGTACAGCTGCTGACCCAGCTTCTTGTATTTGCCAATCATCTTCTGACATTCTGGTGATGTTATCCATCCAATGAGCGACATTGACAGGTCATACTTCGCGTGTTTATGCAGATAGGGGCTTACGGCTATGATTCCGTATGGGTTCATCAGTACAGGGTCTCTTTCCAGGAGCAGGTCCAGCCTGATAGTCTTCTTATTGAATATATAAGTAGCGCGATCAACCATGACATAGGCATTCTTCTCATCGGACATTCTGAGGGTAGCACTCATTCCCTGCCCCGACTCAAGATACCACTTACCTTTCGGTTCTACTTTCGCAAGGTTCCAAATATGTTTTTCTTTCTTATGTGTTCCTGAGTCATCGCCCCGCGAGATGAATGTCGAACTGCTTGTTTGGATCTTTCTCAGTGCCTTTGCGGCATTTGCTGTTTTCCTGATGCCAGCCGGATCAGCCTTTGGGCCGAGGATAATAAAATCATTGTACATCACATCGCGTCTGTTGACGCCAAACCCGTCCTCAACGAATTTGTCTTCCGCTTTTCGCGCGTGAACCAGAATAATATCTACATCACCATTCTCGCCCAGCTTAATAGCTTTCCCCGTACCTACGGATATAATATGTACTTTGGCGTCATGTTTCTTCTCGAATGGCGGCAAAATATGATCAAGCAGTCCTGTCTCATATGTGCTGGTAGTTGTCGCCAACCTTAAGATCTCTTCAGCTTGCAATGATAAGACCATCGTCAGAATGGCAAATATCGCAGCGAGAACACCTGTAATCAATTTTGTCATATTTCACATTCAGCGAGTTGTTTTTTGATGTCGTATATCGACCCGACACAAGTTGTAGTTGTTCAGCCTTTTGGTTGTCTAGCATGTTTTAGGGTTTGAATGATTTAAGCTTCAACTCCTTGATAAATTTGAAATGCTTTACATTGCTCGAGCATAACTTGGCATTGTTCTCGGTGGCGGTAGCCGCTATGATTGCATCACCCGCTCTCAATCCATGCGACAAAGAATACTCTTCAATATAAACTGCAGCTCGGTGCCCGATGTTCTCCGAAAAAGGAATCACATGGAACCCAAAGTCTTTCAGAAATGACTTTGTGTAATCATGCTGTTTCTTGTTTTGGGCACACTGCAGGAGTTCCATGTATGACTGAACAGAAAGTAGGCGTTCGTCTTCTCTCTCGATCAATCGGGCTGCTTTGATGTTACCCCTTTGTGTCCAAATAAAGATATCTGTATCAAAGAGCATTGAATCGTCCTCCGCGCAGTTGAGACATCTTTTCGTCCACTGATTCTTCTGCGTTGCTCATGTTGAAGAAGGCGTGCTCTGTAATCTTCTTTGATACAGTTTGGGCAGGCGATGAGATAACACCCTTGACTTTACCATGATAAAGAATCGTTACATCCTCATTTCGATCCAGGGCTTTAAGGACATCGTTCATTTTGTATCTCAAATCAATCACTGATGCATTCATAATAAACTCCTTTATGTATAATAGCACTATACATAAATGGAGTTACCTTGTCAAGCATGTCTGTCGCGACTAACGCTTGAATCAGGCGACAACCAACAGGACGGTAACCTTAATTATTCAGGCTGACTCGTTTCCTGTCCGACAATCCCTGCCGGACTTCCCAATCTGTGAAATCTTTTAGCGCCTGGCATCCAATAAAGAAAACGTCCCGCCTGGCTGATGCCGGGCGGGACGTTCTGTTTTCAATTAAATGGTGCTGTTTTACGCAGCTTTGCCACCACCAACTTTGGCTTCGTACGCGCCTCTCCATGCGACTGTGATAAATCCGAATACCTGGCCAACGGCGCATCCAATCAATTCGGGGACAAGAACAGACTTGAAGCCGGCCATATTATGAGGGATGCCGATCTTTACAGCTTCACCAGCCTCGTTAAGGCCTACTCCGCCGCCAAGTGTCATGATAGCAAAGAACATACCGGATCCAATGAAAAGGCCTGGGATGAAATCCATCATAGGCACTCTTTCAAGGCTGATAGCGGGGATAACGACAATGAATACCGCAATGGCGTAGCCATAGTAATAACCCAGACTTGTTGCTCCGAGCTTGTCACCCAGAAGCATAATGGCGATTGATGCAGCAATACCGGCCGCATAGGCCAAGAAAACTTTAACACCATTTTTAGGGGTGCAGCCAGCAGCAAAATAAACTGCCCATGCCTGAAACGCTACAAAGATTAAAAGTCCCGGACCTCCGACTTCTGGCGTTGAACCCGGGATGAACTTTGCGATCAGCATCATTATTGCTGCCTGTACACCAAGAAGAATTGGTATAACGATGAATTTTCCGAATGACATATGCGAGTTTCCTTTCTTGTTACTACTACTTCGTTTGTTACTCCTATTAGCTAGAAAGGGTGTGAAATATTCGGCTCCAAGTCAACCCCTAATCCTCTCTTTCACCCTTGATTTACCGTAGAATATAAAATTCGCATAGCGGTCTCGCCGCGTATTTATGAAATAACATCAGCGTTGGATAATCTTTTCGCCTATGGCACGTTTCATCTGTATGGAAGCCAACTCCATATCATGACGTGCGGTAGACTGTTCCAGCTGTGCACGGGTAAGCTGAAGTTGAGACTCCAAGACTTCCAACTGTGTCCCCTTGCCTGCCTTATATCTATTCCTTGCCAACTGGAGAGCTTCCCTTGCCTGTCCGATGACTTGCTTGCTCATTTCCAAAATGGAGGCTGCTTCCTGTTGATTGTAAAATGCCTGGCGGACTTCTCCTTTAATAGTAAGCGTCAACCCTGCTCCCTGCAACTTAGCTTGTATTGTTTGGGATCTTGCCTGGCGGACCTTACCGCGTCTTATTCCCCCATCGAACAATGCCCAGTTCATGCGCACCCCTGTGCTCCATCCCTCGAGTGAATCATCGCGTCCAAACATATCGCTTTCGATTCCATAGTTGGCAAACAGGTCAATCAGTGGTGCCTGTTCGCGTTTTACCACACTAAGCTGCCGCCAGGCAGCTTCGATGGTATAAGCTGTACGTTCTATCTCTGGCCGATCTTTCATGGCTGTGGCAATAGCATCTCTCAATTTGACATCTGACGGTGTTGCTCCTGACAGAGGTTGCAGCTTGACCCCTGACGCATCGACACCGTCCGGATATGGCAGACCTATTATCTCCTGTAACCTGTCGATGCTTCTAAGTCTGTCGTTCTGAGCTCGGATAAGCGGAGGCCTGGCATTGGCAAGAGCTACCTGCGCCTGGGTCACATCATACTTCTCGCCTACTCCGGCATCGAACATGTTCTTCGTGATCTGGAGCTGTTCTTCAAAGACGGACACAGCCTCCATTTGTACCTGCACTCGCTGGTCAGCCAACCATGCATCGTAGTAGGCGCGATGTACCGAGAAGAGAAGATCCTCCTCAGTGGCATCGACAGCAGCGTCGATTGCGCGCAGACGTGCCTGCTCACCCTTGATATGATGGTAATTACGACCGCCGCTGAATATTGTCATGCTTGCGTCAACAGATGCATTCCAGCGGGTTGAATCAGGCCTGAAATTATCTCCAAAACTTTGCAGGCGATCATCATCAAAGCTCTCGTATCTTCCCGAAGCAGTGAGATGTGGATACATACTTCCTTTTGCTTCCGTGAGTACTCCGCTTTGTTGAACCAGCTGTTCACGAATAGATTGTATGCCTGGATTATTTGTCAGGGTCAGCATACAGGCTTCCTCTAGCCCGAGCTTCAAAGGCACTGCCTTCGATTTATTCTCTTCTGCATCTGCAACGGCAGATATCAGCAATAAGCATACTATGGCGTATAGTTTTGTTTTCATTTTTCATCCTTCCTTGATCTTCTGCCTGCAAGGTCGGCAAGCAGTGTATAAATAACCGGTATTACAAATAATGTCAGAATTGTACTGGTAATCATTCCGCCAACAGCAACGACACCCATGGGCCTTCTGCTTTCAGATGCAGCACCGAAGCCTATAGCAATTGGAAGGATGCCGGCGATTGTAGCCATACTCGTCATCAGAATCGGGCGAAAGCGAATCAGCCCCGCTTTAATCATCGCTGCTTTCGCGGACAGCCCCTGCGCTCTCTGCTGGTTGGCAAACTCAACGAGCAGAATGGAGTTTTTCGTAACCAGTCCTATGAGCAGGATAAGTCCTACCTGACTGAAAATGTTCATGTTCATCGCAGGTATTCTCGGCACTATTGCGCTCAGTAGAGACAATATAGCTGGCGGATCAGCCGCATAGTTCGCGCCGGCATAGAGCATTGTGCCGAGACTGTTAACGCCGCTCAAAACAAACAGAAGCCCAAACGCGCCGAGAAATGCCAGCGGCAGGGCCAGCATGACGACAAAGGGGCTGACGAAACTTTCAAATTGCGCAGCCAACACCATATATACAACGATTATCGCCAGAAGCATAAAGCCGTATATATCGGATGAAGATTCTTGAAGATCCTTTGCATCGCCAGCCCAGTCATAAGAAAAACCCTCGGGTATTGTTTCGGCCACTATTTCTTCGGCCAGCTGAACGGCTGTTCCAAGCGTGACTCCCGCCGGGGTAGCTTCGATAATTGCCGACCGCTCACGAGCGTGACGCATTATCATCGTCGGACCAGCCGTCTCTTTCGTAGTAACGACGTTGCTCAGCTGGACAAGAGCGCCATCCCTGCCCCGCACAAAAAGACGATCCATATCCGAAGGAACCATCCGGTTGTCGCGATCAAGCTGGGCAATCACCTCATACTGCTTACCGCCAAGTTTGATATCGCTGATATCCTCCCCGCCGAAGAGTATTTGCAGTGTTCGCGATATATCCCGTACGGATACACCCAGCTCGGCAGCGCGGCTTCGATTGATCTCTATGCTGAGCTCGGGCTTACTTAATGTAAATGCTGAACGGGGGCTGGCCACAAACCCTGCCTGCATAAATCTTCCAACAAGCTGTTGAGTATAAGCGTTAAGTTTCTCGAGATCATGATTCTTAATCACCAGCTGAAATGGTTGTTCGAATCCAATATCAACCGCCTTTGGCATAATGGGTATGCTGATTGCACCTTCTACCTCTGTAAAAAGCCTTGCGCCAAGTCCCGCAGGCCCTCCAACAATATCACGAATATGCGGTCGCTCTTCATTGAGACGCACGAAGACAAACCCCATTGAAGCATTACCAGGCCCGTTAAAAGGAAGTGCTACAGCGCTGAAGAATGTTTTTACTGCAGGCGTCTCACTCAGGATGACTTCGACCTGCTGCATCATCCGATCCGTATATTCCGGAGCCGAGCCGTCGGGCGCTATAGCAAGCACCAACAGCCGGCCTTTATCTTCATGCGGCAGGAACTCTTTATCCAGACTGCTGAACATGAAGTACGACACAACTATTGAGAGCATAGCAATGAGCATTATTTTACTCCTGTTGCACATCGACCAGTTCAAGCCTCTTTCATAATGACTGTTGATCCAATCAAACTTTCTTTCGAGCCAGTTGTATATCGGACCATGTTGTACGTCACTTATAGGTTTGAGAACACGTGCAGCCGTCATTGGAGCCAGCGTGAGGGCAACAATCGTGGAAATGACAACTGCCACAGACAATGCCACTGCAAATTCAAGAAGAAGCCTTCCTGTTACTCCGCCAATGAATGCCAGCGGTATGAATACGGCAACGAGCGACAGCGTGGTGGCAATAACCGGAAATGTGATTTCCTTTATTGCCCCGATCGCAGCCTCGAAGGGGGGTTCACCATCTTCGATATGGCGATAGATATTCTCCAACACAACGATAGCATCATCAACTACAATACCTATCGCCAGTACGAGTGCCAGCAGAGTGAAGATGTTGATGGTCAGACCAAGAACGTAAAGCACGCCGAATGTTGCCGTTATGGAAACAGGTATCGCCAGCGCAGGAACCAATGTCGAACGTACATTACGCAGAAAGAGAAAAATAGTGAGAACAACCAGTATGAATGCGGTTCCCAATGTAATCCACACTTCTTTTACAGCACTGGATATGTAAATCGATTCATCGTATGGAAATTGAAACTGAACACCCTCTGGCAGGCTAGGCGCCAACTCAGCCATGCGGCTCTTTACGCCCTCTGCAACAGTCAGAGTGTTGGCTCTCGACTGACGGACAATGCCCAGACCGATGGACGGTTTGCTGTTGAACCGTGCCACGGAACGCTCGTCCTCCACACCCATCTCGGCATGACCTACATCGGATAGACGTACTATCCCGTTGTCATCGCTCCTGATCGTTAGACGATTAAACTCCTCGGCGGTTTTTAGTTCGCCAAGTGTTCTTATGGTAAACTCGCGCTCCATATTTTCAACGCGGCCACTGGGCAGTTCTACATTCTGCTGCCTCAGCGTGTTTTCAACATCAAGTGCAGTGACCTTCTTTGCTGCCATCTTCAAGGGGTCCAGCCAGATCCGGATAGCCCATTTCTTTTGTCCGCCCAGTATGACGGAGCTAACGCCCGGTACCGTTTGCAGGCAGTCCTTTACCATCGTATCTGCTATCTCTGTAAGTTCGGCGACGGAATGAGCGTCACTATAGAAAGCGACCCACATGATAGGACGCGCGCCGGAATCCTGTTTCGAGATAACAGGTTCATCAATTCCATCCGGAAGCTTACCGCGCACTCTCGCTACGCGGTCTCGAACATCCTGAGCCGCGATATCGACATCACGTCCCTGTGTAAACTCTACGGTAATACTGCTTACCTGCTCGCGACTTTCGCTGGTCAGGAGCTTTATGCTGTCTGAACTGCTGATAGCCTCTTCGAGCCGCTCGGTAACTTCTGTTTCCACTACTTCCGCATTAGCTCCTGGATATACCGTAAGGACGTTGACCACCGAAGGATCGATATCCGGCAGTTCACGGACAGGCAGACGCTGCAGCCCGACCAGTCCGAAGAGGACCAGTGCGACATTCAGCATTATCGTCGCCACCGGACGACGTATAAAGAACTCATATATTGTCATTTTGTGTCTCCGCTAACTGGTCCAGGCGTAACACCGTAATCCGCAGATTCCGGAGCAGCTATCACCGACATGCCCGGACCCATCTTCTGCCAGCCTTCAACAACGACCAGATCCCCTTCTTCCAGCCCCGAAAGTATTTCGACCCGGCTTTTAAACCTTCTGCCAGTTGTAACCGGTACAAACTCTGATATGCCGGCTTTGTTTACTCTGACGAGCATTTTATTTGAGCCCTGCATCTGGATACATGATTCAGGGATTACTAGAGAATTATCTCTCTGTTCCATCACGATGGACATTCTTCCAAACATACCTGGGCGAAGCAGTCCATCACCGTTAGATACTTCAGCCTTGATTCTGACGGTGCGTGATCCCGTATCCAGTGTTGGTGAAACATAGATGACCAATGCGCTGAACAATTTCTCAGGATATGCATCGGTCTTGAACTCTACTTTGAGTCCATTGGCCAGGCCTGCTGTATATCGCTCAGGTATATCACCTATGATATCCAATGGGTCTGTTTTGACGAGCGTGAGCAGTTTCTGCCCTCTGGTAACAAACTGACCGCTACTTACGGACCTCTCCCCTGCCATGCCGGCGAATGCAGCGGTGATGACAGTTTTTGACTGATTATCCTCCGCCAGGCCGAGCCGAGCTTTCTTGGATTTAAGATCCGCTTCACTTTCATCGCATGTCTGCTGTGATATGGTATTATTTTTGAGCAAACCTTCATTGCGTTTGTGCGAGAGTTGAGCGAGCTTATATGCCGCCTCTGCTTCCGCAAGGGATGCGCCGGTGCGGACATCATCGAGCTCAAAAAGTTTCTCACCCTTCTTTACCTTTTGCCCTTCTTTTACGTGGATAGTTGTGACTGTTGAATCCAGTTCGCTGACAATGGTTATTTTATCACGAGCGGAGATGGAGCCAACGAGCTCGACGGTATCCTTGACCGATTCCTTGACCGCTCTGGCAAGTATGGCGTTAGCCGGTGGCATACCTTCCGGGGCCCCGTCTCCCCCTTGTCCGCAGCCCGATAAAACTGCCGCGCCAATAAGAATAATGATCCATGAATATTTCATACTATTTGTTACCTTTTGTTGTCATCAAACCGTCTTCGAGAAAACTCAAGATAAATGCCTCCGCATCCTCTTCGCTGATTTTCTTTTCGCTTGATATAGTTTTGCATAATAGATTATTGGTCATGCCGATATACGCCAGCAGAAGCATATCCACATCCATTTTCCTGAATACCCCCTCTTTCATGCCGTCCCGCAAAATATCCCCCAGCATCTTCATGTACTGGGTATGTGCCTTTTCCAGTTCTTCCGGCGGGTTCATCGTGTCGCAAGGCGCATTGACCTCTGTGATATATATCCGCATAAACTCCGCATTATCGAAGAAGAAGCGAACTTGGCTATGTATGATAGCTTGGAGTCTCTCTAAAGGAGTATTCTTGTCAGGCAGAATGCCATGGATCATCTCGAAATATGCATTGCCTTTTCTTATAAGGAGTTTGTGATAAAGCTCCTCCTTAGATGCAAAATAGCGATATATCGTACCTGTGGCATATTCCGCCTCCTGCGCTACATCTTCCATAGACGTTTGGAAATATCCTCTGCCGGCATACAGTTTCTCAGCGGCATTCAGAAAATCATCCTCCCGCCTCTGCTTATCACGCTCTTTTCTCGTCAAACCATCTTTAGCCATAATATCCTCCAAATGAATTATATCTTCGTTAAGTGAATATGTATTCACATATCAAAAGGTCCATGTCAAGTGGCAATGCTGCACCCGTGGTGGGCTTAAACGTGTTGGCCTACATGATACTATTATATATACAATCATGCCCAAGAAGATTAGAGAGCTTATACATGGTCTTAAGAAAGCGGGATTTGTTGATCGAGGCGATAAAGGTAATCAAACTGCGTTCGAGAATAGCAAAACTCTAGCATATGAGTTCTATTCCGTGGTAAAGTGTTGTCTTATGAAGAAAGATAATATATGTGCGATGGTTTTGGCTGCGGGTTATGGTACCCGTCTGCGTCCCATGACGGATATTGTGCCTAAGCCGCTTGTTCCCCTCTCAAACAAACCGCTCATAGAAATCGTACTGAATAAACTAATCGACAGCGGCATTAATGATATTGCGGTAAACACTCATTATCAGCCTGAAAAGGTCCAAAGCTATCTGAACAAGAATTTTAGTGAGCATGTTACCGTATTTCATGAACCCGAAATCCTAGGCACGGGCGGAGGCATATCCAATGCGTCATCATTACTTGAGAAATATGATCATTTCATTATCCACAACTCAGACGTAGTCAGCGATATATCTATTGATGCTGTACTTGAACATCATCTGGCAACAAACGCCATGGTCACAATGGCACTCACGGAATCGGGCGTCTATGACACTGTCTCCATCGACGCTGATGGCAAGGTGTCTGATATAGGGAACAGGCGCGATAAAGAGACGGATCTGAAGCGTACGTACACTGGTATATCGGTTTTCTCGTCTGAAGCACTTTCGTATTTTCCTGATGGTGCTTCGAACTATGTGGATATCGTAATCGACATCATCAATGACGGACATATTGTGGCTGCGTATGTTCCAGAGAACGCGAACTGGAACGATATCGGGACATTCAAAAGATATATTCAGGCCAACAGAGATATGCTGTCCGATGATCAACTGCTTGTTGAACAGGGCTCCGACAGAAAATTCTACAGGCTGACAACTGAGGGCGCATCATTTGTTCTGATGGAGTCGGGTGACAGCAGCAAAGAGTTCGACCGATTCGTTGGCATTGGATTATATCTTAACAGCATAAACCTCTGTCCGCCTGTCATCTATGGGCATGACAGCACATCACGCTCTGCAATTATTGAGGATCTGGGTGACGAGGATCTGTTCAACATCATTTCCGGCGGCAGCGATAAGTCCCCTCTTTACAAACAGGTCATCGATTATCTAATAGAATTCCAGCAAAAAGGAACAGAGGCGATAAAGGAATGTCCGGATGCGGGCAACAGATCGCTTGATTATGATGTATTGAGATGGGAGACGAATTATTTCAGGCATCGGTATCTTCAGGACATTGCCGACATAGCGGAAGTAGAGCTCACTTCACTCGATGATGAATTTCATGTGCTTGCCGAATATGTCTCAAAGCAGCAGCAGGTTCTTATTCACCGCGATTTCCAGAGTCGTAATATAATGATAAAGCATGGCGCTATAAGGATAATAGACTTCCAAGGCGCACGACTTGGACCTTATGCGTACGACCTGATGTCGTTGATACGTGACCCGTATATATGTCCTGAGCCTGAGCTTCAGGATGAACTGTTTCATTATTATCATGAGAACAGCCCGGTTACTTCCGGGATATCCTATAAGGAATTCATGAATGCGGCTGTAACATGCGGACTCCAGAGAAACATGCAGGCATTGGGCGCGTATGGTTTTCTTTCAAAGGTCAAAGGCAAACAAAACTTCCTGAAATACGTCAAGCCGGGCCTGAAAATGCTTGAAGCCGGATTAGCCGATCTGGAATCATCCGACATACCATTCAGGCTGGACCGCCTGAAAGAGTCTATCGCGCACAGCGAATAGCATCTGTATAAGTATGCCTCACTTAACAGGCTTGCAAATGAAACACTTCTCACCTCCTCCGCACTATTATTTTCTGTTTATATCGTGTTTCAACTGCCTGTAGCCTCAAAACGTGATGCTGCTGTAGTTATCTCTTGAATAATGAAGATTATGCGATAATCTACAGAGTATGAGAAAAACACTGCTACTACTTGTCGCCATCTGTTTTATGTTGCCGATAGTCTGCCTGTCGGCGGATGTCCCACGAAATATCATACTGATGGTCGGTGACGGTATGGGGCCTGCCCAATTGACAGCGGGGCTGATCACCAGTGGTAAATTGAATATCGAGCGGATGCCGGTCGGTGGCTTGATGAAGACTTTCGCGGCAAATAAAATGGTGACGGATTCTGCAGCCGGAGCAACAGCACTGGCTACCGGTTACAAGACGAATAACGGCATGGTTTCGGTTGCACCTGACAAGAAACCTTTGAAGACTCTGTTTGAATACGCAAAGGAAAACGGAAAGGCGACAGGTGTGGCTGTTACCTGCAGTGTAGCGCATGCTACCCCAGCAGCATTTATGGCACACGCAAAAAACAGAAATCTCTACGATGCCATAGCTGAACAGATTGCAAATTCGGATGTTGATGTTCTTTTTGGCGGCGGTCTTGGTTCATTTACGCCGAAAGGGGCAGAGAACAGCAGTCGGAAAGATAAAAAAGATCTTTTAGATAAATTGAGATCCAATATGATAGTCGCTGTCAGCGAAGAGGAGTTCGTTGAGCTTCCTGAGAAAGGGAAGGTTGCTGCGCTTATGGCAAAAACACATCCGGAGTCTGCAGACAAGCGGACGGTTTCGCTTGGCGACATGACTCAAAAGGCCATCAACATCCTGGACAGGACAAAGAAGGGTTTTGTTCTAGTCGTTGAAGGTTCGCAGATCGACTGGGCCGGTCATGCAAATGATATCGAGCGTGTTGAAAGTGAGATGAAAGAATTTGATGAAGCTGTCGGGGTGGTGCTGAATTTTGCCGAGAAGGACAAAAACACGCTGGTGATAGTTACGGCAGATCACGAAACAGGCGGATTGGCTCTGCATGAAGGGTCTATTGCCGACAAGGAACTTAAGGAAGTGGAATGGACAACTAAGGCTCATACAGCCGTAATGGTTCCGCTCTTTGCGAAGGGTCCCGGCGCTGAGGCGTTTGGCGGAATCAAGGATAATACAGATATCGGCAGAATGCTGATTGAACTTGTACGCAAATAATTCCATATGATATCAGGAAACATATTGGAGAGCATGATATGAAAATTAAAATGACAGGTATATTGTTGGTCATTTGCTTCTTGAGGGGAATAATGAATAAAGTCATATTGTTTGGCTTGGCAGTCCTGGCCGCAGGAACGGTTCTGGCAGAGGACGCTGTGCGCCCGAATATCCTATGGATCACGAGTGAGGACAACAGCATCAGCTGGGTAAGCTGTTATCGCAGTCAGAACACAACAACACCGAATATCGATAAACTGGCGCAGGATGGTTTCAGATATACATACTGTTTCGATAACGCCTCGGTTTGCGCCCCTACCCGCTATACCTGGCTTACGGGTATGCATGCTATTTCATGCGGTACGCAGGAGATGCGCAGCAAGGTCGAAATCCCAAAAAATGTTATTTATTACAACAAGCAGCTACAGAAAGCCGGCTACTATACCAGCAACCACAGAAAGACCGATTACAATCTGAGCAGCAGCGATGATCCTAAGAAATACTGGAACCAATCCAGTGGTGATTATGCAAGCGCGTGGAAAAAACGTAAGAAAGGCCAGCCGTTCTTTACAGTCTATAATATTACTGACAGCCATGAGTCCCGCGCTTTTGGAAACCTGAAGAAAAATTCCAAAAGGGATCCGGCAGAGATGAAATTACATTCTTATCACCCGGATATTCCGGAGATGCGTGAGACATATGCCGTTTATGCAGACGCCGTTGAGCAGATGGACTCTCGGGTCGGTGAGGCTATAGCCAAACTTAAAGCCAACGATCTCTACGAAGATACAATAATTATTTACAACTCCGATCACGGCGGTGTCCTCCCCCGCAGTAAGCGTTTCCTTTATGCAAGCGGTGTACACTGTCCGCTGGTCGTACGTATTCCGGAGAAATGGAAGCACCTCTATCCCAAAGGTAAGAATCCCGGAGATACGGTTGAACGCATAGTCAGCTTTGTCGATATGCCAAAGACATGGCTCAGTCTGGCGGGCGCCAGTGTGCCGGATGTCTATCAGGGCAAAATCTTCCTCGGTCCGGACACTGAACCTGAAAAAGAATACCATTTCTCATGGCGCGGCAGGGCAGACGCCCGTTTCGACTGCGTTCGCATGGTCAGAAACAGGCGCTACGCTTATCACAAAAACTATGCCCCGTTCGCACCCGCAGGCCAGTACCTGGCATACATGCATAGGATGAAAGCTACAGGCGCCTGGGAGAAGTATCACAAGGCAGGCAAGACCGACGAGGTAACCGGTCGCTTTTTCGAGCCGCGTGTCTCAGAGGAGCTTTATGACAACGACGAGGACTTTGATAATATCAACAACCTGATCGACAGCAAAAAGCACAAGAAGATACTCAAGAAACTGAAAGCCGAGATGCGCCGTCAGCAGCTGGCATGCTTCGACTCTGGTCTGCTTCCTGAAGAGATAAGAAACCAACGTGCTCAAAAGAATAATATGACCGTCTATGAAATGCTACGCAGTCCGAAGCTCTATCCACTTGAGAAGTACATGGACCAAGCTGACATTTCACTGGCTCGTGATAAGAAGAACCTCGACATGTTCGTAAAGAACCTCACTGATGAGGATATCGGCATACAGTACTGGGCTGTGGTCGGACTTCTTCTTCTCGAAAAAGATGCCGCACCAGCAATAGACGCACTCAAGCAGATGCATGACCGTGCTATCAAAAACGAGATGCCCTACCTTGCACCCTACTCCGCATGGGCGATCTTCAGAGCTGGTGACAGGAAACTCGGCGAAAAACTTCTATATGCGCTACTGGAGAAGGATTACAAAAACTCCAACATCGGGAACGTTATGGACTGGATGGACGATGATGATGCGCTACCGCTGCTCAAAAAGTTTGCACAGCGCAAGTCTTTAGCCACATCGGTTACAAAGGATGTCATTGAACGTGCGGGAATATCCATATCAAGGAATCCTTAATGAAAAGAACATTGTTATTATGGCTCTTCTGGAGAATCTGTGGGTAAATTGCGGTCTTCTCGAAGCATAATATCGACGCCTGTCCGCCTGGAGGAAAGCAGGTCGTTTAAGCAATACGAACAGCTCCGGGAAGAAGAAACACAGCTGAAAGCAACCGGGAAGAATCATGGGATCTTTGTGACTTAGTGATTAGATGCACTTGACACTATAGAGCAAATAACAGACCATGACTTGTGTTCAGTTAATGTCTCAAAGCTATACAACCTAAATGGAGGAGTACTAATGGAAGAAGTAGCTATAGAAGGTATGGGAACAATGGGTCCTGATGTTGGTGGAATCATGGGCGTATACGCTTCCCCCCATTCTCCGACCACGAACCGGCAAATTTAAGGTGGAACCAGCGGTCCCCATTTGCTTGTCCCGGGCGACCTTTGTGTCGCACCGTCGTTGATACCTTCGCCTCGGTTTGTCCGGC
>JAUUYL010000095.1 GCA_030590485.1 Lentisphaerota bacterium
ATAACAGCTGCTTTGGCAGCAACACGTAACGGTGCGAAAGTAGCTTTAGTAGAGCGATATGGTTTCATGGGTGGTAATGCTACCAATGTTGTTGTTACCGGTTTGTGCGGCTTTTATACATCAGGCTCAAAGAAGGAAAGAATTGTTGGAGGAATAGGGTGGGAGATAATAGAAGAATTGAGCAAAATTGGAGCAGTCATTGAGCTTTTTGAAGTTCTTGATGATCATGGTATTGGCGTTATTCCATATAACCATGAGATGCTGAAAATTGTACTTGACCATATGGTAGAAAGGGAAGAAATTAACTTGCTCCTACATAGTCTGGTTGTTAATGTTATTATGTCAGCCTCATCGATTAAAGGTGTTGTAGTAGAGAATAAGTCCGGGCAGCAGAAAATATTCGCAAATGTAATAATTGATGCAACAGGTGATGGTGACTTGGCAGCGAGAGCAGGTGCAAAGTATGAGGTACTTGAACAACCGCAACCTATGACTATGGTCTTTTCCATGGCCAATGTAGATGTAGACCGGGCTCTGTCGGTACTTGGACCAGAATTACGGAACATGATGCAGGATGGAATTGCAAGTAAGGAATTTAAGCTGAAAAGTACAGATGGAGGAATTACGCCGGTTCCCGGAATGCCCGGTGTAGTTACCATTAATTTTACCAGAATCAAAGAGGTTGTTGGGACGAAAGTTAAGGACTTAACGAGAGCTGAGATTGAAGGACGTGAACAGGTTACCCTCTATGCCGATTTTTTTAGTAAATGTGTTCCTGGTTTTGAAAATGCGTTTTTAGCATCTATATTTACACAGGTAGGAGTTCGGGAAACCAGGCGTATTATGGGAGAGTATGTGTTAACAGAGGAAGACATTCTTAGTTCCAGAAGATTTGATGATGGTATTGGACTTAATGCCTGGCCTGTGGAGATACATGATACAAACAGCAGCAAAATATTATGGAAACGTCTGCCCGATGGCACAAGCTGTGATATACCGTACCGTTGTCTGATCCCAAAAGATATTGATGGTTTACTTGTGGCAGGACGATGCATTTCAGCAACACATGGTGCTTTAGCATCGACCAGAGTAAGTGGGCCTTGCATGGTAATTGGGCAAGCTGCGGGTACAGCAGCGGCTTTGGCGATTAAGAAGAATATATTACCTCGATATATAGATATTTCACTATTAAAGAACACTCTTAGAAGCCAGGGGGTAAAATTAGATTGATTGAAATGTCAGGTTTATATCATGCTATAAATATCAGGCATCCGGATAATCTATTTGAAAATGAATTAACGTGTACGGAAATCTGAATTCCGATCAGGCTCATACTTATGATAAGTAACAGATATGAAGATTGAATCCAATGCTGATATTAATCCAGATAAAGCCTTTTAAAAATTATCTGACATTGGGCATAGCATGTATGAGTTTGTCGTTACTTTTGGTTCTTTTATTATGAATAAAAGTAGAAGAACTGGAGGCTAATGTGGAAACAACTGAATCTTACGAGATTGGTCAACACGGTCTAGTGGTGAAAAGAACCCATTTCGAGAAAAAACAATATTCCAGTCTTTCTTTGGCCATAGAAAATGTGTCTAAGAATTGTTTTTCAAGCCGGTTTTCTGGAAGTAAATATTTGCAAGCATTTGGGATACTTTTATAAAAAAAGGAGAAATAAATGGCAAAACTTAAGTTCTCATATTTTCAATTAACATTCGGTCAGGATGAAACATATTTACATCCTGAAAAAACTTATAAGCGTCTGAAGCAGTTCGGCTATGATGCAATTGAAATATGTCCGCCGAAGGGAAGATATGGATTAGGTGTGAGTATGGAAGATTATCTTGAGACACATAAAACATTAAAATCCGACTTTGGGTTAGATGTTTCATGCATAAATGAATGTTGGGGAGAAATGTGGGACCCTTATTCACCTAATTATAAAACTCTAACCGAGCAGGGGACAGCAAATCTTGCAGTTTCGGAGACTAAAACATCCATTGATTTTGCCTCCGAACTGGGAGCCCCTTTTGTTACAGTTGCGGTTGCTACTCACGACAGTATAAATTCTAATAATGTTAGGGAATGCTCAGAAATCGCTGTTAACGCTCTACAAAGAATGTGTGATTATGCTGCTGATAAAAATGTACGTTTAGTTTTCGAAGCGACTAACCATCTTGAGATGGGGAAGTACGTTAATACTGCAGCTAATCACAAACGTCTAATAGAACAGACAGGACGGGATAATATTGGTATTCAGCTAGACTGGTTTCACGCCAATTTCGAGGAGCTTAATCCATATGAGGCTATTATGGATGCCCAGCCTTTGCTCTGGCACATGCATTTCCGTGACTCAAATTCATTGACTCCGGGCTATGGAACAGTTGATTTTAAAGCAGTTATCCGGGGTATGAAGAAATGCGGATATGAAGGATATTGTACTATTGAGAGTGCTCCTATGGTTCCTGATGCAGATACAGCTGCTAAAGATGGAATTGAATATCTAAAATTTCTGGAACGGATTGCAGATTATCAATTAAGTCCCGAATATCCTAATGGATATGCCGTGATCGATAAATGAACGTCAGGGCTTTCCCGCTCTCAAACGTAAGTGTGTAAGCGATCCCACCTGTTCTCGCCACTCCCCAAATCCCATACTCTTCTTGAGGAGAAATCAATGGTAAAAGACACTTAGCCGAACAATAACTGGCACTCCGGTTTTTCAAGACAGGATCATATCGTCGTTACTTACTCATGCCGAACTTGCCGGCTCAACAGATATCGTTGGGCTTCTGCAGTCCCCCGGCCTGTGCTCCACCTCTGCCAGGGTGGAGCAATTGCTGAGCGGCGGCAACACAAGCGCCTACGACCTCCCAATTCTCTGGCCAGTCTCTCAGGCGATGTATGTGCCGCCGTTCATGGTCACGACCTCGCCCACGAGGTACGACCCGGCCGGTCCGGCAAGTGCCACAGCCAACTCCCCCACTTCTTCAGCAGTTCCGAAGCGGCCCAATGGAATGGCGTCAATGAATGATTTAAGACGTTGTGGTTCAATGACTTCGAACATATTGTCTGTGCGGATGTACCCGGGTGCGATTGCGTTAACAAGAATTCCTCGTGGTGCGGCCCACCGGGCAAGTGAGCGGGTGAGTCCCATGATACCAGCTTTGGCAGCAGAATAGTCAGTATCACAAGCTAATCCGCCACGCTGGCCGGAGATTGAACTGATGTTGATGATTCTCCCGGAGCCCCGCTGCGACATGTGGTGGATCACGGCCCGGCAACAAAGAAAATAAGACTTGAGATTGAGTGACAACACATCGTCCCACTGAGCCGAGCTTTCTTCTGGCAGCGAATTCAGCGGATTGTTCCCGGCATTGTTCACCCAAACGTCAATCCGACCAAACCGATTCAAGGTCGTATCGACCATCGCCTGAACTTGAATTTCATTGGTTACGTCAGCACGCACCGCAAGCGCGCTTCTGCCCATCTGGGAGATCTGATCCACAACCACGTTTGCTTCCTTCTCGCCGGTGCGGTAATTTACAACCACATCGGCCCCGTATCGCGCCATGGCCAGCGCGATTCCTGCACCGATCCCTCGGGAAGCACCCGTCACGACCACTGTCTGGTTCTCCAATATCATCTCAAAAGACCTCCTGCCTTACATTTTCAATGAAGCCGGAATTCGTGTTCAATTCCGTGATCCGATTCGAACGTTTGAGGTCCACGGTAATTCCACCATACGCGAGCAGGTCCGCCGGATCTGTCAGCACGTGTTGTGATCCAACGATGTCGGTAAGTTCGCTCCTCAGGAATGACTTGCGTAAAGAATGGTGCTTCATGCCGCGGCTCCTCTATTCTCTCGTGCAACTCATGCTACATTATTGTCAATAAATATTTCTCAATATTTCATGTATGCTCAGGTGGAATCTTTACCATGCAAGTACGGACGGTTGCGCGCCGGGATCGAGCCCCGCCGCCACACTACCCGATAGGCTTCATCGGTAGGGAAGGAGAGACACGAATAACCAGACCGGGTGCAAAAAGGACGTGGAAACACAACCTCTTTCACTGCCGGGTCAGCCCGGGTGCGGCCAGTGTCGGTCTCGGCGGTCCATTGCCCGCTTCGCTGCCGCCACAATCCAGGGCGCTGTCATCCCATGCTTCTCCAGGAGGTCCGCATTGGGGGCAGACTCACTATACTCGTTCTGAAGACCAATGAATTCAGTTGGGACGGGATAGCTATTGACGAGGACTTCTGCTACCGCACTACCAAACCCACCCTGGACGTTGTGGTTCTCCAGCGTGACAATAGCGCCTGCATTTTTGGCAATATCAGTGATCATGGCTGCGTCAATGGGTTTCACTGTCGGCATATTGACCACGCCGGCATTGATTCCTTCCTGTTGCAGTATCTCTGCGGCTTCCAGCGCGAATGGAAGCAGAAGACCAGAGTTTATGAGAACCACATCGCTCCCGTCACGTACCCATCTGCCTTTCCCGAACTCGAACTTGTAGGTTTCGTCAAAGACGACCGGCCAGGGATCGCGGCCAACGCGGATGTACAATGGTCCCTCGTGCTCCACCGCATACCGCAGAGCCGCGCGCACTTCATGAACATCTGCGGTGTCAATCACCGACATGTTGGGCATGGATCTCATAGCTGCTGTGTCACTGATCATCTGTTGGGTTGCTCCTTGACATCCGGTAAAGATCCCCGCATACGCGGCAATGATGCGCACGTTGGTTTTAGAATAATCCACGCACAGCGAAATCTGGTCAGCCGCACGCTTGCTCGCAAAGCGCGCAAAAGTTACGGCAAAGGGAATGAATCCCATAAGCGCCAGTCCGGAAGCGACGCCGATCATGTTCTGCTCGGCAATCCCGACCTCGATCGTACGTTCCGGATACTTTTGCATGAAGTAGGTGGTCTTCACCGACTCTCTCAGATCCGCATTGATGACCAGCATGTTCGGAACTTCGTCCCCCAACTCTACCAGTGTCTTACCTAAGGCTTCTCTCACTGATGATTGTTGCCATTCCATTATTTCACTCCTTGCGCGGGGTCTGCATATTTGCTCAGCACATCCAACCGAGCGTTTATCTCGCTCATCGCCTGTTCGAAGAGCGGTTTGGTGACCGAACCACCATGCCATTCAACCCGATTCTCCATGTACGAGACGCCTTTACCCTTGACCGTTTGGGCAACGATGACGGTTGGCATTTCTTTCATCTGCCGGGCCTCGTGGTACGCGGCTAACAAAGCGGCAATATCATGTCCCGGAATCTCTATCGTGTTCCAGCCGAAGGCCTGCCACTTTGACAGGTACGGCTCCATGCTGGGCATCACCTCTTTCGTGATCCCGCCCTGCAAGCCGTTGTTATCCACAATAGCCAGGAGATTGTCCTGCTTGAACTTGGCCGCGCACATCGCTGCTTCCCATACGTTTCCTTCCTGCGTCTCGCCGTTACCCATGATGCAGTAGGCGCGGATGTCCCGCTCCAACCGCTTCGCACCGTCTGCCATGCCAAGACTGACTGAGAGTCCTTGTCCGAGCGAGCCGGTTGTCATCTCAACCCAGGGCAGCCGCGTTGAATCAACACTTCCTTGAAGACGCGTCCCCAGAGTTTCGAACGTACCTAGCTCTTTTTTGTCGATTAGACCGCGCTCGGCCAACACCGAGTATAGGCCCACCGCGCCGTGCCCCTTAGAGAGCACGAGTCGATCCCTGTCGAACCACTTTGGATCGGTCGGATTGATCCGCATTTCCTCGAAGTAGAGCGTCACCAGGATCTCTACTAAGGACAAAGAGGGGCCGGAATGACCCCGGCCAACCTTATAGAGCGTCTCAAGAATGCTCCGTCTGACGCATTCACAGGTGTATTGGAGCCGGCCGATCATATCC
>JAUUYL010000081.1 GCA_030590485.1 Lentisphaerota bacterium
GCAAAGTCGTACTCGCCCCACTTGTTGAGAACAAGTCGACAACCAATATAATAGAAAAGATAAGGACTCTGAGCTAATAATGAGTAAACGATTTATCGTAACTGGCGGGGCCGGATTCATAGGCAACAACATAGTAGCGGAACTCAACAACCGCGGCTTCGAAGATATCATTGTGATCGACGAACTCAACCACGAGGAAAAGCAGACAAATCTCAACAGCGTAAAGTTCACGGAATACCTGGATAAAGTCGCATTTCGATCCATGATGAATGATGGCAAAATCTCACCAGTAGAGACCGTGTTCCATCTTGGTGCCTGTAGCTCCACAACGGAAACCGACGAAGCTTTCCTGACCGATAACAACTTTAATTATACCAGAGAACTCTGTGAATGGAGCGTCGCCAATGGGGCTCGCTTCATATATGCCTCCAGCGCCGCCACTTACGGCGACGGATCCTCGGGATACTCGGACGACGACAAGTTAACACCGTCCCTAAAGCCCCTCAACCTATACGGTGAATCCAAACAGATGTTCGACATGTGGGCTCTGGAAAACAAGTTTTCCGACAAAATTGCCGGCCTCAAGTACTTCAACGTGTTCGGCCCTCATGAGGACCACAAAGAAGATATGCGTTCCGTCATTAACAAGGCCTACAAGCAAATCCTGGCAAATGGAGAGCTCAATCTTTTTAAGTCATATGAGCCGGAATATGAAGACGGCAAGCAGGAACGTGACTTTGTGTTCGTAAAAGATGCCGTAAATGTCACCCTCTTCTTTCATGATAACCCCACTGTCTCCGGGATTTTCAATTGTGGAACCGGCATTGCTCGCACATGGCTGGATCTCGCTAACTCTGTATTCTCAGCAATGGACTTGGATCCTAAAATCAACTTTATCGAAATGCCACTGGAAATACGCGATAAATACCAATATCACACACAGGCCGACATCACGAAACTGAGAAATGCAGGCTACACCAGGGAATTCACATCACTGGAAGAAGGAGCCAGACAATATGTACAAGATTATCTGTCTAAAAAAGCTTAGTGCCAGCCTTATCTTACTTGCAACACTTGTCTCCGGATGCGCAACCACGCCCATGACAAGCCTCAAGGTCACCGTTTCGGAGCAAGGTCATATTTTAGTCAAAGGAAAACGCATTGCCGTGGATAATGTTGGCCGCGCAATCAAAAGAGCAGGCGCAAAACCAGGTACCATGATCGAAGTCAACGTCCCGGCCAAGGCATCACCAAGCTTATGCCAATCGATAAAGAAGAATATAGCCAAAGCTGGATTCCCTAATATCTTCTTCGTCAGGGGCCAAAGATCATCCGCATATGTAAATGCCAAAGATGAAAAAGGCGGCCTCAAGAAACCCAAACCGATGTTTCCCAAGATACGCAAAAGGTAACGGAAGTCTGGCGAACCCATCCCTCCTCCGGAGGGGTGGATTTGCCGAGCATCTAGCGAGGTGAAAACGGGGTGGGTTCCCGCAAGACTAGCCGGCGAATACACGGGCGTTCTGGAACATTCTCAGCCACGGCCCCTCTTCCCCGTCAAACATACCTCTTGGCTTATAAGACATCTGTACCGACCTGAACGTACGTTCCGGATGCGGCATCATAACCGTTACTCTGCCATCTGCGGTAGTAACTCCAGTGACACCACCTTCCGAGCCATTAGGATTAACAGGATAAACTTCAGTCGGCTTTCCGTAATTATCTACATAACGAGCAGCAACCAGCTTCTCATCACGCAGCGCCTCAAGAGAACCCGTATTGCTAAACTCTACGCGTCCCTCACCGTGCGCTACCGGTATCCCCAGATGAGCACCTTCCATATCCGCAAAGAAAATCGATGGTGACGGCATAATCTCAACCATCACATATCTTGCTTCAAACCGCTCGCTCTTGTTCTTCCTGAATTCCGGCCAATGTCCGGCGCCGGGAATGATATCCTTTAACTGCGACATCATCTGACATCCATTACAAACACCCAGCGAAAATGTATCCTCCCGGGCAAAGAACTTAGAAAACATCTCCTTCAGCTCGTCGTTGTACAATACTGATCTTGCCCAACCTGAACCGGCGCCAAGCACGTCCCCATATGAAAACCCGCCGCATGCCACCAACCCGGAGAAATCGGCCAGCCTGACTCGTTTGGCAAGAAGATCTGTCATATGAATATCCGTACACTCAAATCCCACCCTGTCAAACGCAGCCGCCATTTCGACCTGACCATTAATACCCTGCTCTCTTAATATGGCCATCTTCGGCTTAGCCGTGCTGATGTTTGCACATGGAGAAAACTCTGGATTAAACGTAAGCTTGAAACTCATGCCCTGATCAGCGTCGTCCAATAGTGCATCGTATTCCTCCTGCGCACATTCCGGATTATCCCTGAGCGACTGCATCTTATAAGTCAATTCAGACCAGGAACGATTGAGTTCCGTAATCTTGCGGCTATAGAGAACTTTGCTATGAGCCAGAATATCGACTGTATCCAGGTCGTCATCAACACCCACCTTTTTAATTCGGCCTATTTCGTGAGCGATATTGGCGACACCATGCTCCTTAAGAACAGTCATCACCTTTTCAGTGTCTTCATCAAAGACCTGGATCACGCAACCAAGCTCTTCGTTGAACAGAACATCCAAGGCATTATCACCCAGGCCATCCAATTCGAGACGAACACCTCTGCGCCCCGCTATAGCCATCTCGGCAACAGTCACAAAAAGGCCGCCATCAGAACGGTCATGATAAGCCATTACGAGACCATCTGACACAAGCTGTTGAATTGCGGTGAAAAATTTTGTGAACAATCCTGGATTATCCAGGTCTGGACAATCATTGCCCACCTGATTGTATACACGAGCCAATGCCGACCCACCCATCCGGTTCTTGCCGGCACCCAGATCAAAAAGTATCAAAGAAGAATCTCCACCTTTAAAGTCAGGTGTGACTGTTTTCCTGACATCATCCACAGTGGAGAACGCTGTCACGACGAGACTTAACGGGGCAACTTGCCTCATACTCTCACCTTTAGAAGTATCCCAGACACTACGCATAGACATCGAATCCTTGCCAACCGGGATAGAAACACCCAGCTCGGGACAAAGCTCCATACCAACAGCCTTTACTGTCTCGAACAGGGCTGCATCCTCACCCTCTTCACCACATGCGCACATCCAGTTCGCCGACATTTTAATCGAACGTATATCGCCTACATCCGCCGCTGCAAGATTTGTCAGAGATTCACCGATAGCCATACGACCCGATGCAGGGGCTGATACAAGCGCGAGTGCCGAGCGCTCACCCATAGCCATCGCTTCGCCGGTAGTCGATTTCAAGGACGTGGTAGTAACCGCTACATCTGCTACCGGTGTCTGATGCGGCCCAACCATCTGGTCACGCGCCACCATTCCGGTAATACTCCTGTCACCAATGGTTATGAGAAATGTCTTATTCGCCACAGCCGGCAAACGCAAGACCCGCTCCACCGCCTCTTCAAGGACTATCTCCGATGCATCAAACGCCTGATGTTCTTCCTTGAGCGTCTCAACATCACGCAGCATTTTCGGCGGCTTGCCAAGAATTACAGAAAGGTCTATATCGATCGGCTTGTTGCCGAAATGCTCATCCTCCAGAACCAGATGTCCGTCACCAGTGGCTTCGCCCAGAACCGCGACCGGACAGCGTTCTCTTTCACATAATCCCAGAAAATCATCAAGGTCATCATGCCCGACTCCAAGAACATACCGTTCCTGAGCCTCGCAACACCAAATTTCCATCGGACTCATCGAGGTATCCTCGTTGTGAATATTCCTGAGTTGGAACTTTCCGCCCGTGGCTTCTACCAATTCCGGACATCCATTCGAAAGCCCGCCAGCACCGATATCATGGATGCTGAGGATTGGATTGTTTTCTCCAAGTGATATGCAGGCATCGATAACTTCCTGGCACCGCCTCTGCATTTCTGCGTTCTCTCTCTGTACCGAATCAAAATCCAATTCAGCCGCATTGCTGCCCGTATCCATTGATGATGCTGCGCCGCCTCCAAGGCCTATCCTCATTGCCGGACCGCCTATCTGGAGAATGTATGAACCTTCAGGAATGGCCTGCTTCTCAACATGACAACGTTTGATATTGCCCATACCGCCGGCAACCATTATCGGCTTATGATAACCGCGATAGCGTCCGTTGTGGACTTCTTCATAAGTCTTAAAGAAACCAAGCAGATTCGGCCGGCCAAATTCATTTGCGAAAGCCGCGCCGCCGAGCGGACCCTCCGTCATGATATCAAGCGGTGTTGCGAGTCTGGACGGGAATTCAGCGTAATCCTTCTCCCATGGCATGATAAAGCCGGGTATTCTAAGGTTTGAAACCATGAACGCTACGAGACCGGCCTTAGTCTTACTGCCTGTTCCGGTAGCACCTTCATCACGAATTTCGCCACCCACACCTGTGGATGCACCGGGATATGGAGAAATAGCTGTCGGATGATTATGGGTTTCCACCTTCATAATCATGTCAGTCTGACCCTTTGTATAAGCATACCGGTTCGAACCGTCGCGCTTGACTTCAAACCACTCGTCTGGAAACCCTTCCATGACCCCGCTGTTGTCGCTATATGCAACCAGAGTACCTTTAGGATTCTTCTCATGCGTGTTTCGGATCATACTGAACAGGGTTCGATCCTTTTTCTCTCCGTCGACAATCCAGTCGGCATTAAATATCTTGTGTCGACAATGTTCCGAGTTGACCTGACCGAACATGACAAGCTCGACATCAGTAGGATTGCGCTTTATGGCTCTATATGACTCGTACAGGTAATCGATCTCATCGTCACTCAGTGCCAGACCCATCTTCACGTTAGCCTGCTCAAGCGCCTCGTGTCCGCCCCCGAGAACATCCACTTCCACATACGGTGCTGGTTCTATGTGTTTAAAGACGTCCGACACATCGGTATAGACACCCTCCGTCATCCTGTCGTAGATCAATCCAAGCACCGGCGCCAAATCCTGAACGGTCAGAAGCGCGTCCTTACCGTCGAAAAGTTTATAATATATTCCGCGTTCGGCGCGTTTGACTTCCGAGATACCGCAATTGCGGAATATATCCGTTGCCTTGGATGACCATGGTGAGATGGTGCCCTTCCGTGGAATCACGAAAAAACCATCGCTTGCCTCAAATGCGCAATCTGCGGAGAGCAAGGTATACGCTTTCTGAAGCACATCATCAGGAAGATCATTATCGGCCTCTACCAGATATACAAACTTTGCTTCAACACGACTGATATCCAGCTCCGGCGCCTTATCGCGCAAGCCTGCCAACAACGCATCAACACGAAACTGTGATAAAGCCTCACAACCCTGTAATATTATCGGATTCACAAATGACGTCCTACGATTGGTTATACAAAAGAAAAGTTATACCCTCACCCAGCCAAGACGTCAAGTTTTCACGCACAACCCGCCATTAACCCATCTTCCGTTCCGGTGACACAAGGTCACCGGAGCAGAAGATTAGTCGGCTCTAGGTCAGCTTTTCGATTTTGACGATAAAATGAAGGGGATGCATGGTCGACAACATTGCTTTGGGGCCTTAGCGCGTGATTCGACTTATTATTGTTCTATGGTAAAAGTGGGCATCCAGACGGCTCGCCTTTTCACGCGAGTAATGCGTTTATCCCTGGTCTTTACCTCGACTCTTTTGTCGCTATGATGGAGACCTATCTCGAGCTCGTAAGTTCCCGGGCTGGAAGCGAGAGGTATATGCAAAAGGCTTTTGTCTGCAAAAATCTCTCCTGGCAGAACTTCGCGGAGTTGATTGTTGGTAAGTGAACTCAGGATCCTGTGGTCATCGTTGAGTATAGTGTTGCCGGTAACATAATGAGCGAAAACAACAGGCCTGTTTGCATAGGACTTCCATTTATGAGGAAGACGCCAGTAATATGTTATACTTATTGTTTCTCCCGGCTTTATATTGTCAGCAGAAAAGTCGACTCCAAGCAATTGAGAGCCACATTCAAATAGAGGAGGTCTGTCAAAAGCTATATCGATGCCTTGAGGCAGACCGCTCGTCGGGATGCTTTCGGCTGGTTGCCTGGATTTATCAGGATAGCGAAACAGTGCCCATCCGCACCAGACCAGGCCCGACTTCCGAATCACGTCATGGTCATCTGTCAGTATGAAGACGCTCCATTCCTGAAAATCATAAATCTTCATTGTCACGCCAGCCTTCTCTAGTTGCCGGCGTATTTGCGCAGTAAAAGCCGAGTCTGCGACAATTGCTGTGTCGTTTCTGGTAATCATTTCCAGGGCATTGTACCAAGGCCAGTCCATGTCGTGAGGCAGCTTGTATGATGGTGTGCGTAGAAACGAAGGCTCCCACACCTTGATGTCAGTTGCGGTTTTTGCGAGTTGGGCAGAGATGAAGCGGTCTGCATAAACACGGCTGATGTTCTCTTCTTTGAGCTTGGCAATTAGATTGGTGATATCATTGTTTTTAGAGTCAGATAATTTGCGCTGAACATCGGTTTCAAAGAAATAGAGTCTGGAGATGCGTCTCGGTCGCCATTTCCTTCCTCTATCTATTATCTTGATCTCGGATACGACTTTCTCTTTGAAACGCACATCAGTCCTGTGGCGCTCAAATCGATCGTAAAATATCCGTCCTCCGTCCCAAAAGTAGCCTCGTTCGCTCACATTGTCTGCGAGTGCGATCCAGTCTCCGTTTTCCTGCAGGCCAAGTATTTCCATGTCCATGGGCAATGTGTGGCTGCTGAGGTCACGGTCTTCTTTGATGCCTCTCGATGCAAGGTTGAAGTATGTCGACCGGTTCCAGTCGACGTCTTCCCGGTGGCTCCATAACATCAGTCGACAAAGTAGGCGAGGTTTGTCGAAGACGATACTGAAGACGATATCATTTGTATTCACTGGCGATGTCCACGATGACCATAGATCGTTATCTTTTAAGTCTGGAAGTGATTCTGTCGAGCCGTTTGTGATGTCAATTGTCCATGCATCATCCGGGATGATCTTGCCGGACTGCGGCATATTAAACGAGTGGTTGATCTGATTGTTTTCAAGTAGCGTGGTTGACCACGCATTACCACCCAGCGTGGGTTTGTGTAATGAGCCTAAAATAGCTGGTTCAGCGGTATATTCAACTTCGCGAGCCATAGGCATAGACCAAGGCATAAAGCGCTCGGCAATACTTAATCCACCAGGACCTATCACTAGATACATGTAGTCATCATAGCTAGGTGCCAGTATATGGGTATGTCCATTCTCGATCAGTCGCTTGGAATCTTTTTTGATATCATGAAAACGTTTGACTGTAGCAGGATGGGGTGACGGAAAATCCCTGATGGATATATTCCATATATAAAAAGGCGCAAGAACGGCAGCAATTGCGATGAAAATATGCGAACGCTTGATCAGATCATGTATGACAAAAGCCGTGAACAGCATCAGCCAAAACCAGATTTCCATTCCGTATATAAAGTCGATGCCGACGAATTGAGCCATTCCGGATGAGAGCCAGAGAAGAAAAGAGAGAGTGATAAAAAAGATTGCGCCATAGCTAATAGCCGGCAGGGGGATTCCGTTGTTCCATAGCTCACAAAACCGCTTCTGCCGAAGGTTTTTTATTCCGCCGGCAAGCATTCTCAGAAGAACCACAATGCTTGCCATGAACGCCAATCCTACAAGAATACGTATTACTGGATTGCCGCTTGGAGAAAAGAGGAACCACAGGTATCCCTCCTTCGAAAAGACAAACCCCGGCAAAGTCATGGGGCGGTTGTTGTCCTGTGCAAATTGTTGGACGGAATCGAGAATTCCTGGGTTCTTGATCCAATATATCCAGAAAGGGAGACTTCCCACAAAGAAGGCCGTAGCCACTGTTGGCACACGCCAGGTGAAGATCTGTTTCCCGCATGATATCAGAAGGAAAATTGCTGCGGCGATGACGGTTGCGGAGCCCAGAGGGTGTGTATACCAGAGAGAACCAGCAATAAGACCCATAGTCAGACAGTAAATCACACCCGGTTGTTTTTTGATGGGTTCTTTTTGCTTGCACCATGAGATAGTCATCAGCGCAAGTAGCAAACTTTGAAGTATCCAGATATCATAGAAGAACGCATATCGGAAAACAAAGATGACCAGCCATTGATCCATGGCTCCGCACAGAACAAGGGCTGTCAGCCCGGCAAGTGGAGAGACCATCTTGCGGGCGATAAAATAACAACAGAGAGCGATCAGCAGCCTGCATAGAGCCGCCATAAACACGGGTATAAATTGGTGGTATCCAAAAATCAGACACGGCGAGTAAAGCATAAACGGCTTAACAGGCCCATCATAGACCTTGCCAGGAAACATGAACGTGGGTAGATCCCGGCATTCCACCATCTGGCGTCCCAATGTGACGATATTCAGAAAGTCTTCTCCGAAATCAGCGGTAAATTCTGAGGAATATTGCTGGCGTTCAGCCATCCAGATATATGACGCCATAAGAGACAGTGAAACAACAATCAACAGGCAGTAATGAGTCCATTTACTTCGGTCCAAGTCTAACAGTTTCTTGTTCATGATTTTGTTTTACTTCTGATGTCGGATCCTGTTTTGTCAGTTCTGACAGAGATATTATCGGCAGAATGACAAGCACTCAAGTGAAAACTAGTTGTTTTTCCGTGCTCCTCCGCAGAATGTGTGGGTATGGAGCGATAGACATAGCGCTGTCGATGACACCAGGGATCATCAATTCACCCACAGATTCTCCAGAGGGTGCAGGACACGAAAGTTACCTTTAAGCAGCATTTCGTTGCTCCCAGTATTCTTCGAAGAGTCCTCCGAGAACGGCACATCGAGTTGAAAGAACATTTTGAGCGCCGTCTACATGCCAAAAC
>JAUUYL010000052.1 GCA_030590485.1 Lentisphaerota bacterium
ACGGCGGAATCGCTGTAGGAAACATCATAGGAAGCAACATCGCAAACATATGCCTGATACTCGGCGTTGCCGGCATACTTTCTCCAATGACGTTCCAAAAAAGCACCATCTGGCGAGATATCCCATTCCTGCTCCTTTCAACTTTTGTATTGCTGTTTATTATACTCACCAACAACCTGCCGCATCTAGTGTCAAAACAAGAAGCAACAATACTCATTGCCCTCATGGCAGCCTATATGTTCTGCATGTTCAAAACCGCGGGCAAGGGGATCGAAGACGAACTCCAAAACGTTGAAAGCTCTCGCTCACCCATGCGTTCCCTCATTATGATCCTATGCGGTTTTGTTGGACTTGTAATCGGCGGCAAGTCGATAGTATGGGGCTCCATTCTGATCGCGTCTTCGTTTGGAGTCAGCGAAGAAATGATAGGCCTCAGTATAGTCGCACTCGGAACATCGCTTCCTGAACTGGCCACGGCTATCGTCGCCGTTAAGAAAAATAAGGCGGATATAGCAGTCGGGAATATTATAGGCTCCAACATATTCAATATCGCACTTGTCCTTGGAATCACCGGTGTGATCAGCCCCATCAACACGACACAATCAATGAACAACGACATGTTCATCCTTACCGGCATAACCCTGCTGCTCGTCATCTTCATGTTTACAGGAAAAAGAAATAAAATCGACCGATGGGAAGCCGTCACCCTCACTACAATGTATGTACTGTATATTGGGTATGTTATTAATAGAGGGTAGACGTGGACTGTGGACGGCGGGGAGAAGATTGCGGGCTCTGTGTTCTTAGACAGAATGATCAGAATGGGATTATGGGCTTAGAACAGAAAAGAATGAGTAGAGGGGATTGAATGAATATTGAGAAGGAATTTTTCGGGAAAGTTGATGGCGGGCGGGCGGATATCTATACCCTGACCAATGATAACAACATGGCGATTCAGATTACCAATTACGGCGGCATCATCACATCAATCAAAACACCGGATAAAAACGGAAACATCGATGACGTAGCACTTGGGTTCAACACACTGGATGAATACGTCAATGACAGCCCATATTTCGGATGCATAACAGGCAGATATGCCAACCGCATCAAACATGGCAAATTCACCCTGAACAACAAGGAATACACTCTCGCCCAAAACAACGACGGCAGCCACCTCCACGGCGGCCTCAAGGGTTTTGATAAAGTAATCTGGGATGTCGAAGAAATAACCTCCGACAATAGTGTGGGTCTGCTTCTTAAATACCGCAGCCAGGATGGCGAAGAGGGCTACCCGGGCACCCTCTCAACTGAACTCACATACACACTTACAAACAAAAACGAGCTCAAGATAGACTATGCCGCCACAACAGATGCTCCAACCATACTCAACCTTACCAATCACACTTATTTCAACCTGGCCGGAGAAGGATCAGGCTCAATCCTGAACCATGTGATGATGATCAACGCGGACAACATCACTCATGTTGACGAAACAGTCATCCCAACAGGCGCCCTGCTCGATGTCACCGATACCCCCATGGACTTCAGAACCCCGACCCCACTCGGGACACGTGTCGATGATGACTTCGACCAGCTGAATTTCGGGGGCGGATATGACCATAATTACATCGTGAACGGTCAGCCAGACACCCTGCGTCTGGCGTCAGTAGTCTCGGAACCCACCACAGGACGTACCATGGAAACCCTGACAACACAGCCAGCCGTTCAGCTCTATATTGGCAACTTTCTTGACGGAACACTTACAGGGAAAAAAGGCTCAGCATATAACAAGCGAGACGGGTTCTGCCTCGAAACACAGCATTATCCGGATTCTCCAAACAAACCGGAATTCCCCACAACCACACTCAACCCGGGCGAAACATACAACGAGACCACAATCTATAAGTTCGCAACAGAATAAACAAACATGAGCCTCATCACCGAAGGAATTACCGAAGCGGGACATATCATCTGTTCACTGGACAGAGAGTTCCTGCAGATTGTAGGTGTATCACTCAAAACTGCATCTATCTCAACTCTACTGGCAACAGCAGCAGGAGTTCCTTTCGGAGTATTTCTCGCTTTGACAAGCTTTCCAGGTCGACGCACTGTGATAGCCCTTCTGCATACCCTACTCTCCCTGCCCACCGTGGTCGTCGGACTTCTGGTATATTCCCTTATATCCAGACAAGGACCCGCTGGCGAACTGAACCTGCTCTATAGCCAGACCGCTATGATTATAGGACAATTTATCCTGGCATTCCCCATAGTCGCCAGCCTCTCTGTATCCGCCGCATCAAGCACAGACTCCCGACTGACTAAAACACTCAAATCCATCGGAGCCAATCGACAACAGAGCTTCTTTATGCTCTTGAACGAAGCACGATTCGGGATCCTGGCAGCGATTATAACAGGCTTCGGACGCGTCTTCGCGGAAATCGGCGTATCAATGATGCTGGGCGGCAACATAAAAGGATATACCCGCAACATAACAACCGCCATAGCCCTGGAAACAAACAAAGGCGAATTTGCCATGGGGTTCGCACTCGGAATCGTTCTTCTGAGCGTAGCATTCGTTATCAACATTCTATTAGTAACCCTGCAGAGGAGATCCAAATAACAATGTATCGCCTGACCGCCATAAAACAATGCGTCGATGAGTTCAGCCTGACAATCGACAACTGCGAATTCAAGGAAGGCAAGATCTACGCTATAACCGGCCCCAATGGCTCCGGAAAAACCACCTTGATGGATATACTTACATTCATCAAACAACCGACTTCAGGCAATATCACCTTCAAAAACCGACTCGTAGATTATAACGACTCTTCCGCCCTGCTGCAAACAAGACGCAGGGTAGGGTGCCTGATGCAAAATCCATATCTATTCAACATGACTGTATTAAACAATGTGGCCTACGGCCTGAAGATCAGAAAAATCAGCCACAACATTATCACCGAGAAAGTTTGCCATATCCTTGAACAACTGAATTTAATGCACCTCGCCTCACAAAAAGCACATACCCTCTCAAAAGGCGAAGCACAACGTGTCGCGCTGGCGAGAACACTCGTCATAGATGCGCCTGTCTATCTGCTCGACGAACCTTCCGCCAACGTCGACAAAGCCAATATCAAGACAATTGAAGAAACACTCCTGGTTCTTAAAGAAAAGAAAAATGCCACCATCATCTTCTCGACCCACTCATCAAAACAAGCCGAACGGATTGCCGACGAAACAATCGAGCTCGATATGGGAAAGATCATATAACCACGCCATGATCACCGAGACTCAACCATATTACAATTATCAGAACTACCTGCAGGACCAGTACGGCGGCGACTTATACAGCATACCCATAGACCTCAACTTCGGCTGCCCCCATCGAGGAAAAGACAACTCGGGCGGCTGCACCTTTTGCCCCGAATCCGGCGCCCGGGCCCAGCAAACAATCAACTCAAACACAATAGAAGAACAGATAGCCGATGCCGTAGATTTCGCAAAGAAACGCTACGGCGCAAAAAGGTTTATGGCCTATATTCAGGCCTTCACAGGAACATTCGCCGAAACATCAGAACAGCGGAGAATATATGAGCACATTCTTCAGATCCTGCCATTCGAAGCACTCCACATAGGAACCCGACCAGATTGCATTGATGATGACATACTTGAGTTTCTGACCGACATGCAAAAACAAATGGACATAAGAATCGAACTCGGCGTCCAAACCACAAACAACAAAACTCTCTCAAAAATCAACAGACGCCATACCTGGGAGCAAAGTAAAGAGGCAATTCAACGCCTCCACAACAAAGGCATCCCCGTAATCACACACGTTATCCTTGGGCTTCCGGGTGAAAGTTTACATGACTTTATCGAGACCGCCGACAAACTGGCGCAACTGCCTCTCTCGGGAATCAAGATCCACAACCTTCACGTCATCAAGAACACCGCCCTGGCAGATGAATATCTAAAAGACCCATTCCCGATAATGAACGAACACGAATACCTGGACGCTCTTATTGAGTTCATCCGAAGAACCCCAGCCGATGTACCCATCATCCGTATTCAAACTGACACGCCACCAGATGACCTTATCGCACCAAAATGGGTCACTTCCAAAGGACAGCTTATCGACGCCCTCGTCCAACATATGAACTGGCGCCTCGCATATCAGGGCGAGCTCACCAAAAACCCGCCGCCATCTCCTTATCAAGAGATTACCCCGGAGGAAATTAAGACTGATGACGGAAGTATTACTTTCTGGAGCGACACATTTAAGGAGCATTACCACACATCCGTCGGTGCCAAATCAGAAGCCATTCACAAATATATAGAACCATCTCTCCTTGCGGATGAGCTCACCCGCAAGAATGTGCGTCTGCTCGATGTCTGCTTCGGCCTCGGTTACAATACCCTTTACGCATGCAAAACAGCTCTCGCCGACAAGAACGCCCATCAACTGGATGTTGTTGCACTGGAAGTTGACAGACGTGTTGTAAAAAACGCTTCTGCCGCAACAAAAGACCCATGGTGTAGCGATGCAGTAACAAACCTATTTAATAATAATCTGCATCGAGAAAAAAATATATCAATCGAACTTCAATGGGGCGATGCCCGACACACAGCCCGCCTCCTAGCCGAAACCCAGCCTTTTGACATTATTTTTCTAGATGCATTCTCCACGCAAAGAAACAGTGAATTATGGACTGTCGATTTCTTCAAAACACTCAAGGCGCTGATCACACCGAACGGGCGGTTACTCACATATTGTTCAAGTCTGCCTGTTATCTCGGGACTCATTGATGCTGGATTCCATGTCGGAAGAACTAAGGATGTAGGTAGGATCCGGGGTGGATCAATAGCAACACTTTCAGAGAAGAACATTACGGAACCACTGAGCGAAAAAACATTGGGGGATATTAAGAACACAATCCGAGGCGTTCCGTATCGTGATCCACAGGGGAGCGCTTCTAATAGGGATATTCTCAAAGCTCGGGAAGAGGTAATTAAGCAACGGAAGACAGTGGGCAGTGGGCAGTGGGAATTAGCCGCAGATAAACGCCGATGGATAGGATGGGATTATAGGCAGTGAGCGACAACTTGGAGGGCGAGCCGCAGAGGAGTGGACATGCTAGGTTAGTGTGACGATGCTTGCATTAACTTTTATTCGACCATCCTGCTTCAAAATAAGCAACGCCGAATTAATCGCCGCGTGACTTGACGCTCCAATATTCCTGATGTCTTTTAAAGAGAGTGCACCAGCCTCATTCAGCTTGTCCACAATTTGGATCTTGGCCGTCTCAATATTCTCCATGTTTTCCTTTGCCGGAGCCGGCCTGTAGATCATGCCGCCAGTAGGTGATGGAATCATGTCATCCTCCCTTACCACCTTTTCCTTGTACGCATGAAGGATTGCATCATGCGTCTGTCCTGCAATATGCATAGGCGTGTCATTGTCCAGTTCAGGATCCCGCTCCATACTCGCAGTGCAGGGATAACTACTCATACGCTTGGCAATAACCTCTATTTCTATATTATCCTCCAACTTACGCCCCTCAAGCCACCTGGCAACATAATAAGTGGCTCCGCAAGCGGCAGAAACCTTTACATCCGTATCCTTAATTACCCCATCCTCGATACAGAGTTCGACCTTTGGCTGCCCAATATTAAAATGACTCCTGAATTCCGCAAGCAATGTACCTTCCGCTGGTGCAAAAGCACAAAACGGCTTGGGAAAGGAAATCTCTATGTCACTGGCGCTACATATTTCTTCAGCTTCCACACGGGCAGAACCGCTGATCCAGTCAGGAGCCTCAAGCGGTACAATAACACCCTTTGTCCCCCACTCAGAACAGACTTTTAGAACTTCAAGCAAGACCTGCTCATGAATATGTATCGCAAGAAGAATGTCGTGCTCTGGCAAATCAGAAGGAAGATAATCGGCAGGCTCTTCAAGCACATAAGGCAATACCGCAGGAAAATCCCGTACGGAAAGCTCATCCTCACCATGCGAGCGATTGTATTTGCTCAAACAACCCACGCAATCCTGAACACAGGCACTGCATGCATCAAAACCACCCCGCAAATGCCGGATTACCCGCTCGGCATACTTCGTGTCAAACTCCTGAAGATAGTTTTCGTCTACGCAATCCTGCACACTACCCGACACACTACGCAAAATAACTATCTTCATGTCATACGCACTCACGTTTTACGCTTATTCTCATATAGCAAAAGCGTCTGCGTAGATTTCCTTGTTCATAATCAGCTCAGCACATTTAGCAGCATTCACAAGGTCCTTGTCCATGACATCACAGATTGCAGCATCCATACCACAGGCAATCGCCATAACAAGAAACGTACGATTGATAAGAGCCTTATGCGTTGTGCCGTTTGCAATATTAGAAAGCCCACACACAATATGCGGCGCAGGATCTGAAAATAGAAGATACTGCCTGACAGCCGACAGGATCTCCTGCTGCTGTTCCTGCATGAACTTCATCGGCATCGCAATTGGGTCCAAAAAGATATGCTCAGGCGGAATACCCATTTCCATGGCCGTCATAACAAACATGCCAGCCTTCTCGACTCTCATATCAGCGTCCTTAGGACTGCCGCTCTCATCCATTGACAAACCAATGATCGACGCGTTGTGCTCAGCCGCGATAGGAAGAAAGACTTCCATCTTTTCCACTGCAGCCGTGCTGGAATTTATCAACGGCGGTTGATTGCAAACCTTGATCGCCTCGGCAAGAATCGCCGGCTTATTGGTATCAATAGAAATAGGTGTATCCACCACCGACTGAGTCTGTTCGATCATCCAGCACATATCAGCAGGATCAGCCGATACAGCGCCAAGATTAACATCCAGATAAGTTGCGCCTGCTTCTGTCTGTTTCTTTGCCCAGTCATGAATGGCTGCCGGATTTTTATCCTCAACAGCCGCCTTAATATCCTTAAACCCCGTATTGATTCTCTCACCAATAAATATCATCCTGCCCTCTTTCCCCATGGCTCATGGTCCATGGTTAATGGTTAATGGTTAATGTTTCACTATATAGTTATAACTGCCTTCTCTTCACGGTTGACTCGGCGATTCCCATCGCCTCGGTCCTTCGGGCCTTCTCGCTCCGCTCGAATTCCTCCTCGGGCTTCCCGAGCCCTCGTAGTCACGAGGGCGAAGCCCTATTTACTCATTTCTTCAATTGTTTCCAAAGTAATCTTTATTGCGTCCGGATGTGCCAGTGTAATAAGATCCGCACCTGCCTGCAAATATCCTGCCGCTGTGGCAGCTTCCCAACGCGGTCCACGTTCAGCAAGTTTTCCCCAGCCAGGCAGCTGATCCTCACCCGCCAATGCTTCCTTTACCTTCCAGACCTCCCACCCGACATTAGCTATCTGCGGAAGAGCCATCTGTTTATCTCCCTTGAGCCCTGCCATACGCACACGCTCAAAGATTGTGTAAACATATTCAAATCCATAACCAAGTGCGGCTGTCACCTGACACATCACGACGTCGTTAAGATCAAATCCTGCATCAGCGAGAAGAATATTCACCTGCTTAGCTATATTGATATCAACCGGCGCTTCACCGATGAGCTTATGCTTATCAGCCTGCCCGATCGCCGCCATCGTCCTGTAGTTGGTCTCTGTAGCAGCACCTATCAGGCAATTTTCACCCTTTGCAGCTTGCGAACATTCAGGAAGAACCAGATTATCCTTATCTTCGTCGCCACAACCCCAGAAGATCAAAGGCACATCAACCGCCTCAAGCACCGCTTTGACAGTTGCGGCTGCGGCATCAGGAGGAAGATCCTGACCATTAGGGTCAGCACCAAGCAGCTTCAGGCAGATCATGTCCACCTTCTGTTCCTCAACTAATTTCTGCGCCCATTCGGCAGGTGAATTGATGACATCGCCTATTGAATCTTTCAGAACATCAGGCCAGTCTTCAGAAACTAC
Source organism: Lentisphaerota bacterium (assembly GCA_030590485.1). GTDB lineage: Bacteria > Verrucomicrobiota > Kiritimatiellia > UBA8416 > JAUUYL01 > JAUUYL01. Next base: position 7,966 of record JAUUYL010000052.1, read on the forward strand.
ATCCGTGATCAAGCCTGCAACGGCCGGTTTATTTGGGATTTCCCCTTCAAACGTCAGTCCTGGCAGCGTCGACTGTCCGCCAATCGTAACCGTCTTTCCTCTTGTCCCACCCTGCGCCGCCGTTGCTCCCAATGTTATAGCATTAATAACATTCGACCATTTCTCTTTTACATCTACAATTTCCATTATATCTCCTCGATCTTTTTCATTATCTCGTTAACTTGCAAAACAGCTGGTGTATCTTCTATGTCAAACAGTGATACACCGTTAAATATTGCCTCCTCCAACCTTTCGTCCATGGGAACATGACCCAGGAACGTCATGTCAAGACTTGCGCATCGCTCCTTAATAATATCTATTCTCTCGTCCGCAACTCCGTTAATAATATAATGCTTATTCTTAACTTCATTGGATATACCTTTCAAAAGCTCTTCAACCCTGCGAGCGCAATCAATTGACAAAGGTGTGTTATTGATGACTGTTATCAGGTGATCAACTCTTGATGCCGTTCGCCTGCTCAAATGCTCCAGCCCGGCTTCATTATCCATGATCACCCACGCATATGAATTCTGTATGTCATCGGAAAACTTGCGCATCATGCTGTTAATATAACAATAGCATCCAGGCCCTTCAGAACGACCCATTGTTAAGAAATCAATTTTGTTCGTTTCAACAATGACCTCATGCAGCCCCGCCTCAACATAACTTCGCTTATCCATCCCGGCAGGAAAATCCTTCATCGCTTTGAGCGTATCCTCACGAAGCTTGCCGAGTGAAGTTTCAACTTCAACGCCCAGCACTGTCGCCAGATTTGCATCTGGATCAGCATCAACCGCCAGAACCGGACCATCAGAATTTTCACGCAAATATTTAATCATCAGGGCTGTTATGGTTGTCTTTCCAACCCCACCCTTGCCCGTCGTACCTATAATTTTCGGCATAATCTCCCATCTACCCAACCATCAACCATTTAACCATCGCATTATTCGCTCGCTTCTCTCTCACAAAGCCTATCAGTCACGTTTCATTATCGCTGTTTTCTGTAGCAAACAGCGATATATCCGTGTGCGGCAGAAACTGGGCTTGCCCAAACTGCTCCACATAATCGTTCGTTCCCATTAAATCAAAATAAGTAGTTTTAGCCACTATCTCACGCAGCTCGCTAAAAGCATCCAAAGACATCGCAGCCAACTTCGCTCCCAATAAAGCCGTATTCCCCGCATATTGAATCTTCGAAACAGGGATGCCAGGTAACAGACCTATCTTCTGCGCATTTGCTATATTTATAAACCCACCAAACCCACCGGCAATATACAAATTCTCTAAATCGGAAAAACTTATATTCAATCGATCCAGCATGATTTTGACGGCAGCGAAAATCGCCGCCTTGGCAGTGATAATGTTATCCACATCATCCTGTGTCATAAAGACTCCGCTGCCTGGAATCGTATATTTTCCGCGCTCATCAACAAATGCTACATCAGGATCACTACCCTCAACAAAACGACCCGCGCGATCAACAATCCCCTTCTCCAGCATGACCGCAAGAAGATCAATTATTCCAGAACCACAAATGCCCGCTGGCTCACCGTCACCGATCACTTGAAACTCAACTTTTCCGTCAGACTCAAAAACCTTCTCTATTGCGCCCCGCTCACCCATCATTCCGCATTCAACACTGCCACCTTCAAGCGCCGGCCCCGTTGATGCCGAACAAGCCATAAGCCAATCGCTATTCCCTACTATAATCTCCCCGTTCGTCCCGACATCGATCAGCATACTGATGTTTTCTTTCTCATGCAGGCCTGTAGCAAGAATTCCAGAGGTCAAGTCTCCTCCTACCCAGCTGCCTATCCCTGGAACCACGTATAACCGTCCTTGTTCCTTGATCTTCAGTCCCACATCAGCTGCATTCAGAGAAGGGACATCTGCCACTACCGCAATAAATGGATCGCGCCTGATATTGTCGGTCGGCAACCCCAAAAGAAAATGGATCATAGTCGTATTGCCGGAACAGACGACCGCCAGAACATCGTCAAGAGCAACCTCCGCGCGCTCTACCATCTCAAGAACAAGTCTGTTGATATCCCCAACTACCAATTCCTGAAGCTTTTCGACACCCTTCTTCTCCGCAGCCATTATTCTGGCGGTAACCTCTCTGCCGTAGACTGCCTGGGCATTAAAACACGCTTCCTTCTCAACCGTAGCCATGTCAGACGTACGCACTAGATGCGTTACCACCGTGGTGGTACCAACATCAACAACCGCAATATAGCCACACTCTCTACTGTCACCCTTTTCAACATCCAACACCTCGATATAAGAATCACATCTGAAAGCCGTAACAGTTACCGCAAAATCACTATCCCTCAAGACCGCTGGCAGTTTCTTCAACACCTCAAGACTGATACCTGCCGATTTGGCGCCAGTTGCCTTGAGCAGCTGCCGCTTCACCCTGTCAGAATCAGCATAGTTACTATCCAGTGTAGGCTTATCAAGCTCCATGTATATTTTGGTAACAAGAGGTTTTGCAGAGAACTCCTTCAGGGCAATGCCAGGGAAATCCGTGATAAAACGTTCGGCGTCCTCATCAAGCTCTATTCTTTCTCCTACACGAGTCGCGTCCGGAATCTCAGCCGTAACATCACCATCAACATGCGCCATACAGGAAAGAACTATGCCATTATCAGTATCTTCAGCAGAGAGAATCGATGAGGACCCTCCGCTGACATTACCGTCCACAACAGACATGCGACAACGGCCGCACTGACCATGTCCGCCACAAAGATGATGCAATGCAATACCCGCCTTGCCTGCAGCCTCAAGCAATGTCACACCGCTCTCGACCTGAACAATCTTCCCAGACGGAAGAAATTTTACCTCACAATGCCCCATCTTTAAATCCTCAAGCCGACATTAACCATCTAACCATTAACCATTCGTCAGCTCTGCTGACGCCACTATTTCCAGTTTTCTTTAAAGAAAGACGGAATACCGCTCGCGGTTTCTGGTCCTATCATAACCTCTTTCCAGTCGGATATATCTTCTAACTCAGCTCTGAACGCTGGCAGCAGGCCTGGAATGATCAGCTTTCTGTGGCTGACCTTGTCCGCCACACCAGAATCGGCAAGAGACTTCGCAACCTGAGCTGGTGAAATCTTGTCGCCGGCATAAGCATTCAAAACACCAAGCCCTTCAGTATCCACCGCCATGATGTATGACGGAACCTTACTGCGCTCGACTTCACCCTCAACACAGAAATATGTGAGAGAGAAGTTTGTTGTAAACAACAGAGGCGAGTTCTCGTTAACATCACCTACCTCGTAAAGCTTGGCATCTACTGTGTTCGGAACCTGCGGATCAGTGTAAACATTCTGTATTGTTGTTAATACCGGCAACAATTCAGCACCGTCCAGACCGTTCATAATAAGGACCGCGCCATACTTCGCCGCAAAAGAACAGGCCAACACGGTTTCCTTCATAGAGTCATCATGCGCAACGTCAACGATTACCGGATATCCAAACGCACGAAACTTTTTCTTTAAAGCCGCACGCCTGACAATAGTAATATTACGTAGACTGTTAGCCATGTCCTTGCCGTCAAACGAAAGAACTATACCCTCTACACCCGCATCAGATGCGGCTTTAGCCAAATCCGCCAGCTCCTCAAGTGTCGGTGCGCCAACTGACAACGGGCACTTACTCTCTGCCGCCACTTTTATCATTGCATCCGCATTCCCCGGAGTCGCCTTACATATCAAAGGTTTCTTGTCCGCAATAGCTTTTACAGCGGCATCCATTACAGCCGCATCTTCACCTAGCAAAACAAAAGGAACCGTACTCTTTGTAGCAAGAGCCTTAACCCGTGATGCCGCAACATCCGCCACCAACCCGTCAAGTTCTATGGTTGCCATACGAACCTTGATCTCATCGCCAACACGAACAAATACAGCCCCGTTAATAGCATCCATCCTTTGCATGGCTTCATCGTCAGACAAAGAAGCTGCTATTTTTGTCGCAAGAAGAGATTTGTTCCTGAACTTCTCTTCATGCCGAAACATTACCGTCTCCGCACCAATTTCTACGGCAACATCACCCGCACCTATCTTAACCAACTTCATAGGCGGCGCAGATGCATCAGATAATTCACCCTTCGCATCCTCTGATATATGAGGACAATCTGTAATCGCTTTCGACTTTGACGCAACCTGCATCGCAAATGCCATGCAAGTCGGAAAACCACAATCACCGCAATTCGCATGATCCTTCGGTAAACTCTTGTAAATCTGCATTCCTGTTAATGCCATCTGTGCCCCCCTGCCCCATGGTTAATGGGATATGGTTAATATTCACTATCTATTTACAACTATCTTACAAAGCCTACTTGTCCCGGCATAGCCGTTCACGGTGAATCGTTCACGATGAACCGTAGGCGACGCCGGATCAATCACGTTTTACTCTTTAGAACATTGCTTCCATCGTCAATGCTGGATGTCCCACTTTCTCCAGATACTCAAGAAGTGCATCTGGGGAATCCGCATCCTGCTCCGTTGCAATCTTATCAAAAAGATCCTCCTTACCCTGCTTCGCCAATTGGACCTTTAAGCGATCTGCGACTTCTTCTTTCAGGGTGCTCGGCATCCATACAAGCCGGTCAATACCACCATCTCCGACAATAAACTTCGGACTAGAGATGTACATCTTGCCAACACCCGTAAATCCCGGCGTCTGTAATCCGCCCCCGACTTGGCCAGCCAAGGTCGAGAACTTCATACCCACAGGCGTCATACCCGGAAAATCACGGTCAACAATCATTACGCCATTGGCTTCAGGAACTATCGCCGCGATACATTCAAAACATCCACATGAAGTCATGGGCTCTTCCATCAGCGAATAAGCATTAAACTTGGTAAGGTTACCGTTTGTCTTCATCTCAACAAAATCATTAACACCTTTCCACTGCCCCTTGAGAGGATCTATGCATTCACCTTTCAAAACAGGACCATTAGGACCATGCTCATCGATCTGATGAGACGCCTTGCAATCCAGCCAGGTGTAAGCACCACAAAGACCCAGTCGCTCCGGCGTCACGATACATACGTGGTCAGGTGCGTAAGACTGACACAACATGCAGGAGTAAAACTCCTCAACATCCTCATCCCTCATTCCGCCAATACGGTCATCCCTGAAACTGTATTTCTCCTTCGCCTCTTTAAGCGGCGCTTTAACAGCCTCAGGATCCGTTATCAACGTGACCTGAACACGGTCAATGATAGCCGAGAAATCATTATGGATCTTCGCGACAAGAATCTCACCAAAATCTTTAATCTGGAAACCCTTTGCATGCGCGTCTTTACTGATTCTAAGCCAGATGATCGATCTCTGCCCCATGTGGAAAATCCCGTTCGCGCAGGAAATATATTCATGCACTCTGCGCTCCACTACAGTCTCGAAATCTTCCTGGAATTCACGTCCACCCACCTTAATAACAACACCAAGAGGATAAGCTTCACCTTCTGCCATGTCAGCCACCTCGGGCCCGACAACCTCAATCTTGCCATCTTCTATATCCTCAGTAGGAAGCATTTTCACCAATTCGAAAGCATCAGTGTACTTGCCGCCGAACTGAACGTGCATATCTTCCTTACGTACACGTTCGCCCTCAAAACCCGCTCCAAATGATACCGGAATCGGGACTTTCTCGATCTTTATGGTCAAACCTCTGACCTCGACCGAGCGATTGATTATCTCGCCAATAGGAACATTCGCCACAACATGCTCATATGTACAAATACCGGTCGGAAGAATCTCAGGAATACCCACATCCGATATCACCGGGAACCCGAAATTGATAGCACCTGCGGCGGTAGCATATTTTTCATCCGTGATCACCTGATCTTCAGGAGCGCTGGAATCACCGCCAAGCGCCAGAACAAACGCAAATACTCGTTCCTTGTTATATTCCAGAATCTCACGCGCTGCCTTCATGTCACCCGGCTCAACACCGCCAAATGTCATTGCGGACCTGGCGGCAAAGTTCAATGCATGAACAGCCGAAGTTATTTCCTTACCATAAGGCACTAGGAACGTGTCCCAGTTCATCTCGATCTTCTCTTCCTCAAGCTGCTCGGCAATTGCCTTGCCGTTCGAATTACCCGCCATAAAAACAAGTATACTTCTCTCCTGCAGACCACGCACCAACTCAACAGCCTCTTCATTCGTATTCGTCGAACCAACAATCGCGGCAAAGCCAGGCATGCGCCCGTCAACCAGCTTGATACCCTGAAGCCTCAGAATCGCATCACCAGTAAAGCCCAGCCATATACCATCATAAGGCGACGGATTATTAACATACTTAAGCACTTCAATGGTTTCTTCCGCAATCAGCGTAGCTGCACCAGCATCCAGTGTGTGGCCCAGATACGGAAACCACAAATCATCAGCAGGAACCGGACCCAACAGTTTCTTTGCCTCCTGCATCGACTCCTCCAGATCACCCAGCGTCTGGACTTTCTGGCCCAGAAGCATAAGCATTATCGGCAGAAAATAGGCTGTATCAGGATATTCCACCTTGCAGTCTTTACCCTTCGCTTCAATAGCCTTGGCAAGGTCCGCCTCGGCCCTCTTTACCATCTCATGTGCGCCTCTTATCGCTGCGCTTGCTATAATCTTAGACATTTATCAGTCCTCCTCTTTCAGTAAACAATTAAGAAACAGGCTTGTATTGCTGTGCATACATCATCGGCTTCAACTTCAACGCAGCACGCTTTACATCCATATGATCTATCATCCTGCGGGCACCCTCGACCGCATCTTCCTCAAAACAGAACTTCCCGCCGGTTATCTCCTCAATATCCTCTGTAAGGAACTTTTCGACCTCCTCACTGCCGGAGATACGCATCTTAGGACTGAAATTGACAAAAGCTCCAGATGCAACACAGTAAAAGCCTATAACGATGGCCTTCTCACACATAGCCTCCGGTGCCGCACCTGCTATCGGAAGATCAGACAGCTTGTCGCCAAGCCCACCTTCCCGGCTCATCTCACACAATGCCACCAGTATCCGACTGTTATCCACACAGGATCCCAAATGCAGAACAGGCGGAAGACCAACAGTCTCGCATATCTCCTGCAACCCCTCACCAGCATATTCCTTTGCTGCTTCAGGCTGCATCAGCCCCGCCTTCGCGCAGGCAGTTGCCCCGCATCCAGTCATTACTACCAGGACATCATTTCTCAACAACTCCTTCACCATATTCAGGTGACCCTCATCCTGCGTCTTCTTGACAGTATTACATCCTATCACAGCTGCAACACCACGAAGCCGGCCTGTTATTATTCCATCATTCAGAGGACGAAAAGATGCCCTGAACTTCCCGCCTAAATGATGAAATGTGTTTTTTACAGTAAACCCGGCAACAAGATCCGTCACATGATCGGGAATACTGACAACGTTCCTGTTAGGAAAGTTCTCAACCGCTTTCTTGACTATATTCTTGGCGATACTTAACGCCTTTGCCTCGTCAAACTGAATATGCTCAGCACCCCTAATCTTAGCCTTCTTGCTGGTAGTCACCACTTTCGTATGAAAACGAGCAGCATGCTCAACAACCGCGGGCATGATACATTGCACATCCACCAACATCAGATCAACAGCCCCTGTAGCTATAGCCAGCTCCTGATGCAGGAAATTACCAACCACTGGCGCACCCTGCCTCATCAGTATCTCATTCGCCGTACAGCAAATACCACCAACAATAATACCTTTGGCACCCTTCTCAGCCGCAAGCTTTAAAATCTCCTCGTCGCGGCTGGCCGCCACAACCATTTCAGACAATGTTGGCTCATGACCATGCACCACTATATTCACATGGTCTTCCTTCATCACACCCAAGTTCGCCTGACTGCGCACAGGCTGAGGCTCACCAAAGAGAATATCTCCCAGATCAGTCGCTATCATGGATCCGGCCCAACCATCACCCATAGAGGTCCTGAATCCATGCATAAGCAGATTCTTGTAATCAGCATCCACGCCTTCGTGCGTTCTATGCAACGTCTCTACAATATCATGCTCAATACCGACAGGTAAAAGGCCATGTTTTCTCCAGTTATCAACCGTTGCCTTCGGAGCGCGTACTTCCGGCAAATGAATCTCGCCCTCTTGCTGACCAAATTGATCCAGCGCCTTGCCAGAAAGCTCCACAGCGATATCTTCGACGGACTTACCAGCTGTATCAATGCCCCATTCTCCGGCTACCTCATGCAAACGCTCAACGCTCTTTATTTCATAACCTTCAGCTTCGCCCTTGGCCGTAATCTTCAAGGTATGCGCAATGTCATGGCCATGATCCGAATGCGCCGCCGCTCCAGCTGCTACTTGGCGAATCAAATGCCTGGCAACCACAGTGGACGCCTTTGCACCACAAATACCAACAGGATTTTTTGCAGTGATTCTACATGGACCCATCTCACATATGCGGCAACACAAGCCCTGCTCTCCAAAACCACAACGCTTGCCCTGCTTCTCGTGACGATCGAATGCCGTCCCAATATCACACTCTCCAGCCTTGGCCATCATCTCTTCCGCAGCCGGATCAACAGATCTTCTCATTTTATCACTCATCTTTATCTCCTGACATTTCGACACTTATCACGCTGTCAGCGTGATTCGATATTCGATATTATTGCCTCGATTGCTTTCAAAACATCTTCACTCGCATCCTTCACGCCACCACCACTGCGTTCCGCATTAAGCAAGCTCTCATCGTACGGAACAAATCCCGCCAACTCTATTCCTTCCAATGCCTTCCTTAGAAAATCTTCATCGGCAGACCCACGAACCTTATTGCCCACGACGCTCACGCGTTTTAACCCTATTTCATCGGCAAGACCCTTTATCCTCAACGCTGTCTCAACACCCCTTCTACCCGGATCCGCCACTATCAGTAAATGATCCACCGCCTGTACTGTGCCCCTGGTGAGATGCTCAACCCCTGCCTCCATATCTATTACAAGTGAAGTGCCTTTCTCAAGCAAAAGATGCGATATTAACGCCCGCAACATGGAATTCTCAGGACAATAACAACCGGCACCACCCTTTTTGACCGCGCCCGCTACCAAAACCCGAACACCATCGATCTCTACAGAATATTTTTCGGGTATGTCTTCAACAAACGGATTCAGCCTGAACATGCCGCCGGTCGTCCCCGGCGCGACACCCATACGCTCTTCTATCAAACCCTTCAACTCTACAAGCGGCTTAATCTCAGCAGCGGCGACATAGCCCATGCAGGCTGCCAGATTGGAGTCAGGATCAGCATCAATGGATATGACCTCATGCCCCTTGCTTTTGAGCCCAAAAGAAATCAAGGCACTCGTTGTTGTTTTTCCAACCCCACCCTTACCACTTATCGCCAGTTTCATCTTTCCCCCTGAGTAAACATTTGAGCAAATAGATTACTAAAAGCCCAAACTCATTGTACATCTCTTTATCTGTGATTATTCTACAATTCGTAGAAATGTCGCACTATTGAAGGGGTCTTGATTCTTGACCCATGCCTTTGGACTCTCTACTATCTACCCTCATGAACGAGAAAGCACCAGACAATATTCAGCAGAAGCTCAATAAAGTTTACACCTGCTATGAAGGTCTGCATAAAGAACTTATCCCCATCCTGCAGGACATACAGAGTATATTCGATTATTTGCCCCCCGAATCTCTCGCCGAAACGGCCGCATTTCTCAATATTCCGGAATCCACAGTCTATGGAGTGGCAACATTCTACTCGCAGTTTCACCTCACCCCACAGGGCAAAAACAAAGTTAAACTCTGTATGGGCACCGCCTGCCACGTCCGAGGAGCTGATGAAATCATGAAAGCCATAGAGAAAAAACTCGGCATCAAATCAGGCGGATCTACCCCGGACTTCGAGTTTAACCTGGAAAAAGTCGCATGCTTCGGATCATGCGCACTTGCACCGGTAATGGTTGTGAACAATAAGGTATACGGCAATGTAACCCCGGAACAGGCAGTGAAAATACTGGACAACATTTCATCATGAGCTACGAACAACTTGAAGAAAATGCACTCGCCGATTGGAAGGAATTCACAAATCCTGAACACACCAGAATTCTGATCGGCACAGGAACTTGCGGTTGCGCCGCCGGCGCTGACTCCCTTCTGGACATCATCACTTCCTATTTGAAGGAAAAGAATATCGACGCACAGATCCACGACACGGGTTGCCTCGGCCTCTGCTACGCCGAACCTCTAGTCGAACTAAACAAACCTAATGCACCAAGAACTCTTTTTGGCAACCTAACCCCCGATAACATTACCGAATGCCTGGATAATTATTTCGAGGACGATAAATTCGACAACGAAAATGCCCTGGCCATCATGGACGGCAATCCCAAGAATGATATTCCGCTTTTTGAAGAACTTCCTATGATTAAAAGGCAAGTCCGGATCGCCTCACGTAATTTCGGTATCATCAACCCAGAAAACATTAACCACTATATCGCACGCAGCGGCTACTCAGGCCTGGACAAGGCCCTGAAATCATCGCCCGAGAATGTAATCGCAGAGGTGAAAGCGGCTGGACTCAGAGGACGAGGCGGCGCAGGGTTCCCCACCGCAACCAAATGGGAATTTTGCCGCAATGCACCTGGCAATAAGAAATATATGATCTGCAACGGCGATGAAGGCGACCCGGGCGCATTCATGGATCGATCCGTACTCGAAAGCGACCCGCATTCAGTAATAGAAGGCTTGGCCATAGCTGCTTATGCCATCGGCTCCGACGAAGGCTATATATACGTTCGCGCCGAATATCCGCTGGCCATCAAACGTCTCGAGAAAGCCATCAGCGACGCCAAAGCATTGAATCTGATCGGCGACAAGATCCTGGGCTCAGACTTCAACTTTGAAATTCATATCAAAAAAGGCGCAGGCGCATTCGTGTGCGGAGAAGAAACAGCCCTTATCGCATCCATCGAAGGCAAACGCGGAATGCCAAGAAGCCGACCGCCATTCCCCGCAAACAGCGGACTTTTCGGCAAACCATCAAACATTAATAACGTTGAAACTCTCGCCAATATTCCTTTTATACTCGAGAACGGAAGTAAAAAATTCGCCGAAAACGGAACTGAAAAAAGCCGCGGCACCAAAACATTCGCACTTACAGGAAGAATCGAACGCACAGGCCTAATCGAAGTGCCACTGGGCATCAGCCTCCGCGATATCATCTTCGAAATCGGTGGCGGCATACCAAACAATAAAAAACTTAAAGCCGTGCAAACCGGCGGACCATCAGGCGGATGCATCCCCGCAGACCTTCTGGACCTGCCCGTCGATTACGAGAAACTTGCCGAAGCCGGCGCCATAATGGGATCAGGCGGCATGGTCGTAATGGACGAAAGCACATGCATCGTAGATATTGCCCGATACTTCATATCATTCACGCAAAGCGAATCATGCGGCAAATGCGTCCCCTGCCGTCTCGGCACAAGACAAATGCTCCAGATCCTTAATTCCATCACACGCGGCGACTCCAAGCCAGGCGACCTGGAACTGCTCGGCGAGATTGCAGAAGCCGTAAAAATGGGCTCACTGTGCGGACTCGGACAAACAGCACCCAACCCAGTCCTCACAACCATCAAGTACTACCGAGACGAGTACGAGAAACACATTAACGACCATACCTGCCCGGCAGGACAATGCGACAATCTCCTTACATATACCATTGATGCCAAAACATGTATCGGATGTTCAGCCTGCGCCAGAGCATGCCCCGTCGACGCGATTACCGGCGAACCAAAGAAAACTTACTTTATAGATCAGGAAAAATGCATTCAATGCGCAGCCTGCTTCGACGCATGTAAATTTAAAGCAGTAATAAAAGAA
>JAUUYL010000113.1 GCA_030590485.1 Lentisphaerota bacterium
AACTCTAATCGCTTACGCTCCTTCATGCTCATTCTTAGTTCTCCCATAACTCCTCCTTTTGGAGGCGTATTATAAGGGGACATTTCTAAATTGGATACAAGGGGACATTTTCATATTGGTATGACAGGAGTGGGCAGTAGGCTTGACAGTTTCAGTTCGACACTTTATTCTCTCGACCCATGAAAAACATAAAGGCAATCAGCGAAATACTTTCCGAATGGATAGCTTCTGAATTCGGCCGCACATATGCTGATGTGGATCATGATTTTTCGGCTATTCAGGCTGTCGCTACGGCGAATGCTGATTTTGGGGATTTTCAGTGCAATGACTCCATGCAATTGGCGAAGATTCTCAGGAAATCGCCGAGGGACATTGCGCAAGCGGTAGTTGATGATATTCAGCTTCATGAATCGGTCGATAAGGTGGAGATTGCGGGTGCGGGATTTATTAATATGTACCTCAAGCCTGAATGGATTGCTTCGTATATAGAGGGTTTAGGTGCTGATGAGAATCTTGGTGTTCCTCATATTGGGGAGGGGCATACGATAGTGATCGACTATTCCAGTCCGAATGTTGCCAAGCCAATGCATATCGGGCACATCAGGTCAACCATCATCGGATGTGCTATCGACAAGATGTTCAGAAAACTCGGGTATAACGTCATATCGGATAATCATATCGGTGACTGGGGTACACAGTTTGGAATAATCATCAAAGGTTACCGTGAGTTTGTGGATAAGGATGCTTTGGCGAAATCGCCGATCGAAGAGCTTGAGCGTGTGTACGTCAAAAGCTATGAGAAGACTCAGGAAGACGAAGGGTGGCTGACGGGTTGTCGGGATGAATTGGTGAAGCTGCAGTCAGGCGACAGCGATAATCTGGAGCTCTGGGGTGAGTTTATTAAGATGAGCCTGGTTGAGTTTGATAAGATATATAAGCGTCTGGGCGTTGGATTTGATTATATGCGTGGTGAGAGTTTCTATCGGGAAAAACTTCCGGGTGTGGTAAAGATGCTAGAGGAAAAAGGGCTTGCTGAAGAAAGTGATGGGGCGACTGTGGTTTTCCTTGAGGAGGAAAAGCTTCCGGTCTGCATCGTGCGCAAGAGTGATGGCGGGTATAACTATGCGACATCTGACATAGCTACGGTTTTGCATAGGACTGAAGAGTTTAAGCCTGACCGGATTATTTATGTGACTGATGAACGTCAGCAACTTCATTTCAATCAGTTTTTCACTATCTGCGGCAAAATAGGATGTGAGGTCAAACTTGACCATGTCTGGTTTGGTCTTATGCGTTTGCCGGAAGGTACGTTCTCGACCAGAGAGGGTAATGTGATTAAGCTGGAGGCGTTGCTTGATGAGGCCGAGAGCAGGGCGTTGAAGATCGTGCAAGGCTCAAGTCCTGACATGACGGAGGATCAACAGAAAAAAGTTGCCCGTGCTGTTGGTATCGGTGCGGTTAAATATGCTGATTTAAGTCAGAATCCACAGACGACAGTTACCTTTACCTGGGAAAAGGCGATGGCTACCGATGGCAATTCCGGACCTTACCTGCAATACGCTTATGCGCGAATACAGAGTGTCAGGGATAAGTATAAGGAACAATTTCCTGATGGCGATGCTGATTCATGTTCAATTGTATTTACAGAACCTGTTGAGCGTGTGTTGGCACTTAAGTTGACGCAGTTCAGCGAGGTGGTTGTTCGTGCTGCGCATAGTTACAAGCCTAGCACCGTTGCGGATTATCTGTACGAACTTGCGCAGACTTACAGTTCTTTCCATCAGAATGTTCCGTTTCTCAAGGCCGAGGAAGGGCTTCGCGAGAGCAGGATACGTCTTTGTGGAATCACCGCGCGTGTGCTCAAGGCGGGGCTTGATCTTCTTGGTATTGAGACGCCTGAGAGAATCTAGGGAAGTGATGAGTGCTGATTGATGATTGATGAGTGGGGGCGCGCCTGCGGCGCGGAATATCGAGGTAAAAAGACTTCTCGTGAGTAATAAGAGTCCTATTAAAAAGATTATTAAGCGTGATGGTACGACTGTTCAGTACAAACGTAACCGTATTGTCAATGCCATTTTGAAGGCTACCGCTGCGGTGGGCAAAGCCAATCCTGATGTTGCTGAAGCCATGGCGCTTAAGGTCGAAGAGGCTTTGGCTAACACGTATGCCGATGCGGTGCCCAGTGTTGAGGACATACAGGATGTTGTTGAAAACACTCTGATGGCCAGTCGTCGGGCCCGGATTGCCCGCAAATACATCATATATCGTCATCAACGTGCCATGGCTCGAGCTGCGCGCGCGTATGAATTTGAGGTTACTGACCGGGTACCCTATAAAAAGATATACGAGGTCTTGCGTTGGAACATGGAACACGAGTGTGAGTCTGTGCCTGCTCTCAATAAGATTATCAGAGAGGGGAATCTGCCTGCGTTGATTAATGATTCTGATGCTCGCTATAAGCAAGAGGCAGGATTTGCTGCGGCAATGGTGATGGAGCGACTTAATGATATCAGGATAGCAATTGTTGCGGGGCCGTCATCTTCAGGCAAGACAACGACGACCATCAAGCTGGGCGAGCATCTTGAGAAGGCGGGTATCGGGCTGAAGACAATCAATATTGATCATTATTTCTTTAACCTTGAGACTCATCCTAAAGATGAGTTTGGTGATTACGATTATGAGCGGCCTGCGGCTCTTGATATGGAGTTGATTAATGAGCATTTGGTTTGCTTGCTTGACGGGAAGACTATTAAGACTCCGAATTATAATTTCAAGACAGGGCAGAGAGAATTGAATGTGCATGAACTTAAGCTTAAGAAGAATGAGATTCTCCTGATTGACAGTTTGCATGGCTTGCATGACGGTATGACTTGCAGTATTCCGGCGGAGAACAAGTTTAAGCTATATATAGAAACGCTGGGTCAGTTTAGGGGTGAAGACGGGACGTTCATGCGCTGGTCCGACAATCGTCTGCTCAGGCGGATGATCAGGGATAAGAATCACCGTAATCTGAAGCCGATGCAGACATTGACTCATTGGCATTATGTCCGGCGTAGTGAGCTTAAATATATCATACCATTTATCAAAGATGTTGATTGTATTGTGAATAGTGCCATGCCGTATGAGTTGCCGTTTTTGAAACAGCATCTCTTCAGGTATATATCTCAGTCGATTGATCAGTATAAGAATGACCCCAAGCGTCTGGATGCACATATCAGGGCTAATAGGATATATGAGCTTCTTAAGCCTCTGGAATCAGGCAAGGATGATACGCCTGTGCCGTCGGATTCATTGATCCGCGAGTTTATTGGTGGAAGCAGGTATAAATACTAAACGGGCTTCGCCCGAGGAACGCTTTTCGTTCCGACGACAGACTACAGACGACGGACTACAAGGGGAGTCGTGACAAGTACGTAACATTTATGGGGTTTCTCAGTGAATATTCAATGGTTGAGTTGATTTGCGTTGCCGGTGCGGTTTTTATGCTCGGGATGAGCAAGGGTGGCTTTCCTGTTGGAGTAGTAGCTATTCCTTTGCTTGTTCTTATTTGGCCGGGTGAAAATGAGCCGGGTAAGACGGCTGTGGCGTTTATGTTGCCTGTGCTTTGCTTGATGGATTTGATTGCGATTATTTTTTACCGCAAGCATATCCTTTGGAAGAAGCTTGTTCGGCTCATGCCCGCCACTATTCTTGGAGTTATCGCCGGTTCCTTTCTGTTCGTTGCTAAAGAAGGTGCATTCCTGTCTGTTCCGGATTGGATACTCAAGCTTTTGATTGGAGTGATAGGTGTTCTCTTTGTCATCTATAAGGCATCGCAGAAGTGGGTGCTTAAGCATATGACGGAGGCGGGTAATCCTTCATGGTGTCTGGCGAGCACATTTGGCATTTTCTCTGGTCTATCATCAACACTTGCTCATGCGGCAAGTCCTGTGATGCAGATGTATCTTTTACCTCAGAAGCTGGACAAGATGGCTTTTGCGGGTACGACGGCGGCATATTTCTGGATGCTTAATCTTGTTAAGATGGTTCCGTTTGCGATGCTTGGTAGAATTGAGTCAGGAAACCTTATGTTGGGAGTGGCTCTTTTGCCTTTGATACCAACGGGTGTGGCGTTTGGGTTCTGGCTGGTTAAAACTATGAAGGACAAGCACTACATCAGCTTTATCTACGTTGTTCTGACGATTACATCCGTAACGCTGATTATCAAGTCATTGCAGTAGGGTGTTCGATTTGCTATCTGTATGCGTCTTTTCTGTGTTTATTGGCTAACGCTTGGGTTCGGACTTTTGCGCGTAAGAGCAAATATTCTGGAACCCGTTGTGTGTGCCGCAAATTCTATTTCCCTTTATATCGGGGTCTTATGAATAATCTGTGGGTAGATGGAATTGCCAACCGAATAGGATCTGGTCTTTCGGTGGAGGTATAGAGTGCAATTGCTGCGTAGAATGGGCGGAATTATCTTGCCCGCCTGCTATGCTG
>JAUUYL010000105.1 GCA_030590485.1 Lentisphaerota bacterium
TAGTCTGTCCTTGTTCCATGTCGTGATCCTTTCCTCGTTAGTGATCTTTAGTCGGACCACTGAGGATAGCGTTTTTCGGCATGGAACGCTTTCTCTCTTTTTACGGCATTTAATATTACAATCCTCACGCAAAATCCTCTTTTCCGTTTAGCCTTGACGTTTCAGGTTCATGTACGATAGTGTTCAGATGTTTTAAAGGGAAAAATTACTATGAATGTAGGCATAATTGTTGCAGCAGGTAAAAGCGAGCGGGTTGGGGCACAGGTAGATAAGGCATTTTTAAGTCTGGGAACTAAGCCGGTACTTGCTTATTCCCTTGATGCTTTTGAAAAATGTAAGGATATCGATTCAGTCATTCTTGTCGTTCGTAAGGACAGGGTTGACGGTGCCAGGGCGATGGCCCAGATGTTCGGAGCATCCAAGGTCGTTAGAGTAATAGCTGGCGGTGGCAAACGGCAGGTGTCGGTTGCCAAGGGTTTGGAATGCGTAAGTGAGGATACTTCTGTCGTTACGGTTCATGACGGGGCGAGGCCTTGTGTGACACCTGAGCTGATCAGCGATACAGTCAAGTGCGCCAAAAGATATGGTTCTGGTGTGGCTGGCGTAAAGCTGACTGACACAGTAAAGCATGTTGATAGGGGCGTGACGGTCAAGAAGACCATAGATAGGGATAAACTTTGGGCTGTTCAAACACCGCAGTCTTTCAAACTTGATCTATTGGAAAAAGCTTTCAATGCCGTCAAGAAAAAGGGTGTAACAGTTACTGATGAGGCTCAGGCAGTGGAAATGATTAGCAAAGAAGTCCGGCTCGTTCCGTCAGTACTTTCCAACATCAAGATTACTACGGCTGATGATCTTGTTCTAGCAGCGGCTTTATTGAAGCTGTAAGCGGACTTTTTATATGAAAGACAAGAAATACGCAGTGATGGGTGATATACACGGGAATAAAGAAGCCCTTTCTGCCGTTCTCGAACATGCCGATACCCAGGGCGTTAATGCATTTGTATGTGTTGGTGATGTAGTTGGCTATAATGCCGATCCTGCCTTTTGCCTTGAGACAATCCGAGATATGAATTTTATCATTGTTCGCGGTAATCATGACCATTATTGCTCCCATGACGAGTGTCTTGAGGACTTTCATCCATTGGCAGCAAACGTTGTTGATTGGACCAGACGTCAGCTCACTAATGATCAGATCCGTTTTCTGAGGGAAATGAAGCTGTCGAGACGTGTGGCAGGCTTTACCATTGTGCATAGCACTTTGGATATGCCTGAGAAATGGGGATACGTGTTTGATACGCTTGAGGCAGATGCTAATTTCAATTACCAGTCAACGACTATATGTTTTCATGGTCATACCCATGTGCCTGTTCTGTACGAGAAGCAGGATCGCGTTACGCGTAAGGAATACAAAATCCTGAAGTTCGCGCTTGGCAGAAAGTATTTTGTGAATGTCGGAAGCGTGGGGCAGCCTAGAGATGGCGATCCTCGTGCGGCGTATGTAACGTATGACCCGTCCTTGAAGGAGGTAACGCTTCATAGAGTGGAATACGATATCGAAACAACACAGAAAAAGATCAGAAAGGCTGGTTTGCCGGAGAAGTTGGCAAGGCGCCTTGAACTTGGTAAGTAATTGTTAAATATAAGGGAGAAATATAATGTCTTATGTAATATCAAGCGAATGCACAAAATGTGGCAGCTGCGAACCTGTTTGCCCGTCAGAAGCGATTACTGAAGGCGACGACAAGTATGATATCGATGCTGATAAGTGCGTTGATTGCGGTCTTTGTGCTGACGAGTGCCCGGTAGATGCTATTTCTACTGAATAGACACTCCCCGATACTGGAATAAATAAAGTGTATAAATACCTTTTTGGCCCAGTACCGTCCCGCAGATTGGGGCGGTCGCTCGGTGTTGATTTAGTACCTCTTAAAGTATGCAGTTTCAACTGCGTATTCTGCCAGGCGGGCGTCACTACGGATCAAACACTCGAACGTAAAGAGTATGTTCCTGTTGCTGATGTGATGAGCGAGCTTAACAATTGGCTGCAGGCCGGAGGGTCTGCCGACATAATCACTTTCTCAGGGTCAGGCGAACCCACTCTGCATTCCGGGATAGGGGATGTGATATCTTTAATCCGAAAGCTGACGGATACAAGTATCGCGCTTCTTACCAATAGCTCACTGCTGCATTTGCCTGAAGTCAGAGCAGCAATTATAGGCGTTGATATTATCAAGGCATCTCTTAGCGCATGGGATAACGCCTCGCTGGAGAAAGTGAACAGGGTAGATGGTGCAGTCGGAATCGTTCAGATAATAGACGGCATCAAGAATCTACGCCAGGAATTCACGAAGACGCTCTGGCTGGAAATCTTCCTGCTCGCCGGGATAAATGACGATGACGAATCTATTAAGCGCATTGCGGGTATCGTTGAAAGTATCGGCCCCGACCGAGTTCACCTGAATACGGTAGTAAGACCACCGGCAGAAAAGGGGGCAATGCCAGTCTCACCGGTACGACTCAGAGAAATTGCACAGATATTCGACCCAACAGCGGATGTCATACCATCAGTAGATGCAGTCTTAGGTGAAGACGAAGTCGGCAAACGACCAGTACTGGGAAATGATGACTGCTGAGTAATGATCGATGAATAAGTAGACGGCCTTCGACGACTTGAACGCTTTAAACGACGTTAGTCCTTAACAGCACATCAGTAACAATCACCGCCTCCATCTCCTCCGTCCCATTGGCTTATCGCAACCAAAGCATTCATATGCACCTCTTTCTGTTTCTCGGTAAAAGTAACATTTCTCACTGTGCTTAGCGACGATTACTAGCGGTCATGACCAATGCCGCAAAATCCTATGATCAGTTGACACTGGTGTCTTATTTGGATAATATTCAGATACTAAGGTGCTTATCAACTATTAATAGGTGTAAGATATGAAACGTTTACTCTTTGCCGGTATGCTTATTCTGGTGTCTGGCTGTATTGCATCTCCGAGAATGATGCGTGACAAACGCATTGCCATCTATAAACAGAAAAACCCTGATGTCTCTTCAGAAGTCATGGGCGCCATAACCGAAAAGCAACTGTTGTTCGAGATGACAATGGACCAGGTGAAACTCTCATGGGGGAAACCCGGCAAGACAAAGGTGATAAAAGTCGGCGGCGGTAAGGATGAAACCATCTGGTATTATTATGATAGCGAAGGCACGGCTGGCGGACTCGACTCTTCTTCACTCTTCGCAATGGATGTCCCGGCGAAAAGGGTTAACTTTGATTCGGACGATAAAGTCGAAGAATGGAAGATTTATGATGAGGAACTGGAGACATCTCGGATCACCGCTATGACCAAGACCTTACCGAGGAGCGTGATGTCTGGCGGAAAAGGGCAGAATGTTGTACGTGCTGGTTCTTATTATGGCTGGCCGTATATGATTCTTTCCTCGACCAAAGGGAAGGGTAGAGCGGGAACGGCGGTATTGAACGGTCGAACCGTTAGGATAGGTGAAAGCATAAAAGAGGTTACGCTGACAGCTGTAGGCAGTCATGGCGTGAAGCTTCGATTTAAAGACCAGGTCGGAATCCTCAAAAAAGGAGAAACAACACAATGAATAATACTCAGCGTTTAATTGGGGTCGTCGGTTCACTTCTCATAATGCTTGTTGCTTGTTATCCCAGCTGGGATATTGCAGGTAGAGTGCAGTACAGTTTCGAGGAGAAACTGGATGACAGTGGCAAGACTGATTATTATTCCTCAGTCATAGAATTTCATAAGCAAACCAGAGCATGTTTGTTTGCCGAGCGTGGCGAGCCGACAGTGCCATATACTCCGCCGCCTGAACGTATATACAACCCCAAAAAAGGCTATGCCACAAAGAATCTCATAGGCACCACGCTGGTCGACTACACATGGACTATGAATGTTGAGCAGATGCTCGTTGGAATGCTGGTATTCCTCATCCCAACAATACTCTTGCTAATCGTCTTTAAAACTAAAAAAGACGATTAGGACTAAAAACAGAGAATTAGCCGGAATTCACTTCAATTCTGCTACAATCTAAGCATGAGTTATGGTGGTATATTTGAGTCTAAAATCGACTATGTTTTTGACAACATCGGCAACCGTTTATCAACCACAAATAACGGCTCATCAACCTCGTATTCAGCCAATTCCCTCAACCAATACGGGGAAATAGCGACATCTACCGAAACTAACAGCCCTACCTACGATGCTGACGGAAATATGACGAGCAACGGGGATTGGACGTATACTTGGAATGGCGAGAATCGTTTGGTTGGAGCGAGTAATGCTACGCAGGTTCTGACATTTGCTTATGATTACAAGGGCAGGAGGTTTGAGAAGAGTTCTGGCGGTGATACTACTACATTTGTTTATGATGGATTTAATATGGTGAGAGAGAGTTCATCAACTGAGACCAATCATTATGTATGGGGGTTGGATTTATCCGGTAATATGGAAGACGCAGGTGGTGTTGGTGGTCTTCTGTCTGTAACTGAAAATGATGGTGAGACTTATTCCCCTGTTGCAGATGCCAATGGGAATATTACTGGGTATATAGATGATTCGGGGGTTGTGAAGGCTGTGTATACCTATAATGCGTTTGGCGGGATTATTGATTCTTCGGGCAGTAAGGGTGATGATTTTAAATTCAGGTTCTCAAGTAAATATCAAGATGAAACGGGGCTGAATTATTACGGCTACAGGTATTATGATGCTGAGATGGGAAGGTGGTTGAGTAGAGACCCGATTGGGGAGAGGTGCGCTTTACCCCGATTTTAGTACCACCGGCTTAGGTGGAATTTGCGTCTCGAAACTGGTAAAGTGGGAGGATGCAAATGAGAAAGAAACGAAGAGCATTTACGGAGAAATTCAA
>JAUUYL010000046.1 GCA_030590485.1 Lentisphaerota bacterium
GTGCCTTTAGCTGCATCACCCGCTGTGTACGCATGCCAGACCCAGAAATCTTTCTCTGGATCAGTTGACACAGCCGTCACAGGCATAAGATTCTGCTCTATATGTGTTGTATGACGGTAAGTTCCGCTCTGCACCGCAGCCGGCGCGACTCCGGCCGCAACGGCCATATCCAAACCTAATTCCCACTTAACAAAATAAGCATTCTTGAGCGTCCAGGCAGTTTCAAAAGCTTCACCATAAAAGTAAAATCCCTCGCCACCAACCGCAATCGAACGCGCAACTTCAGCGCCTTGATTCTCGAGTTTTACCAGCCCAGTCGACAGGATCGTCTCGACCTCTGCAACATCAACACCCAGCACGCTCGCTAACTCCGAAGCACCAACATAAAACATCCCCGCGCCTTTCGTCGCAATACGTAGACTCGAATAGTTCTCCTCCGGCCCCGCGCGCATTACTTGAACACAAAGAATAAGCAACACCAACACTGTCGCATTAACCCTGCCTCGCAATGTTATGTATTCATGTTTCATCATTTATTCCCAAAAGTAACTTTAAGCTCATTGAACCCAGTCGTAAACTCCTTCGACAGCCCACCTACAAATCGCACTCTCGAAAGAGCATAATAAGCCGACTCATCAAGCCGCACATCATCAGAACTGACAACCAGCTCCCTGTCCGTCATCCGCCCCTTGGCATCCAATTGAATCACAAAGATGACCTCCCCGGAACTAGCCGCCGGCTTACGCCATGCCCTGAAAATAGTCCTCCACAGCTTCTCAAGATTACGCATCTCATCCAGATCCAATTGCTCACCCGACGAAACCTCAACCGACAAACCACCCGACGAAATACCGGACAGACTCTCAACCACTTCACCCTTCCTGACTTTCTTCTTCAACGAGCCCCTGCCCTCCGCCACCTTTCGAGAAAGAGCCTTCCGCCGTTTGGCATTACGAGCCATACTTATGGGATCCGTGGTCGGTATCCTTGCGTATCCTCCCGGCCCAAGTGGACGAATCGGCTCGGTGCGCGTTTTCGGTTTCACCGAAAACGGCCCATATTGTATGCGCCTCCGTACAGCCTCCTGCTCAACAATAATATATTTCTGCTCCGTACCAGGCTTACCGCCAGGGTCAAGCATACGATAGACTCCGCCCTGTGGATGGCCGGACATCGCAGGAATAATCCCGCTGTTTATCTGTTCCCTGCGTCCATCGGGAAGAACACGATAGATATAGAATCCTGCCGTGTTATATTCAGAAGCAGTCTCCCACTCGAGCACAACATTACCCCTTTCAAGAAACGCTTCAAACCGAGTGAGAACAACTAAAGTATCAAAAGCATCGTCGTCCTTGTCGTTCTCCGGATTTGGATCATACTCATTCAGACTCGTCACCTCGATTGTATTGGTGATAAGAACATTCAAAGGAACATTGTCAACCTGCCCGGTAATCACCAGCCACGCCGTCCCATTGGACGCCAAGTTGAAACCACTCCATATATGATTAGTAGAATCATAAGAACCCGCGCTGAAAATAGCATTGCTGAAAATCACGTTCGTCGGCCAATAATCTGTCAACTCTATATCCGTCGCGGTTCCAGGCCCGCTATTGGTCAAGTTGATTGTATACCAGACAACTTCGTTCGTGCCCCTGAAATCGTCGGCACTACTCGTATCTTTCGTAACACCCAAATCGACATAATAAACAGGATCGACCACCGTGTCTTTTCTGGGAATAGGCATCAGACTACTCGTCACCTCTACCGTATTAGTAATCCATAGAACCGGCGGTGGATTATCAACCGCAACATCATAAGTAATCACGCAATACTCATCTATCAGCAGTGTCAAATTAGTCGTAAGCGCAGGAGGAGCGTTTGTCGCCATCGCCCTGTACACACGCGATGACACAGCGAACTCGACATTGTCAATATACAGAAAATCATTATTGTCCAGACTGGAACCAGACAGAAACTGCACCTCTGTGTTAGCCGACATATACGCGGTTATATCAAAGTTAGTCGAGATATACGCCGAGTCATCTGTTCCTGTACCGACAATGACATCAAGTGTATCCCAGTCAACGCCGTTTGATGATATATTAATTACAACATAATCATTCGTATCATTATCCATTCCTGCACGACGATAATCAAACTTCAGCTCGCCCCAGCGCCATGCCGACAGATCCGCCTGCCGCGATGCGCCGTTCGACTTGTTCTCAATTCCCAACACATACGCCCCGCCAATTCCAGTATCGTCCAGAATAAACACCTCACCGCTACCGGCAATGTCGTCATCGCCTATCTCCTGCCAGGCATTCGCCCAGGGCACAACACCATCGCTGTTCGTATATGCAACCGTATCGAAATAATCTATGGCACTCGCATTGGTATAGAACGGCCTCGTTATCATACTGCTCGCTGGCACATATGAAACTCCGAGCGGCAGCTGATCCGTAACACTCACATTATAATGTGGCGGCACACCCTGATTCGTCACCACAATGGTATAAGTAATATTGCTGCCAGGATATGCCCAGCCGTTAGTTCCAACCGAAGATGTCTTTGTGATAGAAATATCCGCAACGCCAACAATCTGGGTCGCTGAGTTGTTGACCGTATCCGGATCGGGTAGACTGGAAGTCGCAATCGTCGATATATTAGTGATATAACTGAACTTCGTTCCCCCGCCTACCGTACATTCAATATTCAATGTCTCATTGGAGCCAACCGCAAGAGTCGATATATTCCAGTTCCAATCATTCGTGCTGAAAGTCGTTGCGCCGGAAGCAAGATGACTCACGTAAACAAGTCCCGTAACTAACGGCTCATATACAACAATATTGGTCGGAACATTCGGGCCGTTATTCACAATGGTAATTGTATAATTGATAGTGTCGTTTTCGTTCGGGGCCTCGTTGTCAACTGTCTTGTCCAGCGCAAGATCAGCACCCGTCACTATTATTGACGCTTCATCACTATTGTTCGTGGGATTCTGATCCTCCTGATCCACAGCCGTTATAGTCGAAATATTCGTGATATACCTGCCGCCGGCACCCACATCCACATCAGCCGTTATCGTCAAGGTCTCACTGTTGCTCACCGCTATTGTTCCAATATGCCATAAACCAGTCACGCTGCTGTACGTGCCGGAACTTGCCACATGACTTGAGTATGTTATCCAGTCCGCCAACGGATCCGTGACCTGCACACCCGTCGCAACATTCGGTCCATTATTCGTAATCATTATCGTGTAAACAATGCTGTCACCTTCTTCAGGTGTCGCATCATCAACTGTCTTCGTAATACCCAGATCAACAGACTCTACGACAATCGCCGCCTCATCACTATCATTGGCGAAATTCAAATCCGGCTCAAATGAATGAGTCACTTCAATGTAATTAGTAAACGACATCCCGCCAGAACCAACCGCCACCTGACCCGTAACAACAAGCGTCTCAACATCACCAACAGCAAGCGCTCCGACATCCCAATGATTGCTGGATGTTGCATACGTCCCCTTGCTGGGATTGGCGCCAACAAATATTATGTTCGTCGGCCAGGTATCAGTGAGCGTCACCTCGGTCGCCGATGCCGGCCCCGCATTACTGACCGTCATCGTGAACTCGATGATGTCACCAATATTCGGCTCCAAATCATTCACATCCTTAGTAACACCAAGATCAATAACTCCATACATTCCCGCATCAACCGTCTGATCAAAGAACCCGTTGGTCATATAGTAAAGCTGTGAATAACCTGTCACCGTATCGGCATTACTATCAACGTCTGACGCAGCCTGATAGGGAGTGCTGAACTGATACGCCGCTGGCTTGGTGAAGCCGATGAAATAGTTGCCAACATCAATACCTGTAAAGAAATAGTTGCCAATCACATCCGTAACCGTCGTCTCAATCACATTTGTCGTAGCATCATATAGCGTGATAGTAAGACCGCTGATACCGATCTCGCCAGCATCCTGTTCTCCATCCTGATCATAATCAAACCAAACCCTGTCGCCTATCGTATTGGTAACCGACGGCAAGTAAACACCCATATCCCAATCCGTCTGCCTCTCGCCAACAGCCAACGGAATCGAGTCTGTGATGTATGGCGAATTAGTCGCAGTGTCACTGTCTATATTGTCAGCTCCCGCATCTTTCTGGGTAACCTTGTATTCGATAGGGAAGAACTGAACGAAATAATTACCCGGCTCCTTAACATCAAACAGGTACTCCCCATTCGAGTCCGTTGCAGTCGACGACACCAGATTAGTCTGAGCATCAAGAAGATGAACCGTGATATTAGTTATTGTAGTAAGAGGCCCCTCGTTCTGCGTGCCGTCCAAATCAGAATCAAGCCACACTAAGCCACCCAGAACCAAGGGCTGATATCCAAAGTCCACATCGCTTCTCACCTGACCGTTCGTCATCACAACAGACGCGCTATGCGCCGTCCCTGTACCATCCAAATCGTAGCTGGGCCAGATATACGACGAAATCGTGTTCGTGTCGACAACCAGTGAATATGTTCCCGGACTGAACCCGCCTATATAATAATATCCGTTTGCGTCTGTAAAATCACTCGGCTCACCTGTCTGATAAATCCCGTCAGCATTAAGATCCACATACACCCGCGCATTAGTAACTGGTAATTCAGATACATCCTGCGTGCCATCCGCATCAGTATCACGCCAGACATAATCGCCAAGCGCGCCAAACTGCCAGCAATAATCCTCAACCTCACCATTGTTAGCCGACCCGACAAACTCAAAGGCAGGGAAACCCGGCTCATCATCAAACAACCTGAACCTCGCATATAGAACGGTCGCGTTTGTGCCAGACATCACATTGGTCAGGATATTAAATGTGTTCGTATAGATACCCGTCCCACCGCTGCCGTTCGTCGATGCCGCCTGACTGAAGACCATCTCGCCATAGTCAATAAAATCACCATCACCATTAAAATCTACAAAACCTACAACCCAACCGTCACCTGCACCCACTTGAACCTGGACCTGACCTTCACCCTGATTCTGCCATACCCCAAGCTGAACCACTCCATCCTCATCATCACCATCACCATCAGCTCCAGCCGACGGCTGGCCATTCGGTTCGGTGTCTACCGTTGCGCCAAGATAAAGATCAGGCACCCCTTTAATCTTGTGCCTCGGTCCAGCCGGAATGTCCTGAATCAATGTACTGTATGCGGAAGGAAGATCACCGAAATCCCACGCCACAGTGGACTGGAACGCGAAGTCCATCCCCGTGATGACCGGCGCAATCGGTACAACCTGATACGCCGACACCGTAATACCCGCCGGATCCAATGTGTTGACCACATTCGTAGCAGGCGTAACACCATTAGTCGTCGTCAATAACAGATACGACTCGGGCGCGGACAAGGAAACAATATATGCATCATCACCATCACCCTCCGGCAAATCAGTAAACGAATAATCGCCATTTGTTGATGTAAGCGTGCTGGAGATCAATTCTCGCTCGTTACTTTCTATAATGCCATCCCCATCATCATTCCAAAGATACAAATACACGCTCACATCACTGTAAGGAACCTCGTTGCTCACGGTGTAACCACTCGGCCCGCTGCCCATAACTCCATCAATAGGTGCCGTCTCGAGACCAACCGTACCGCTCAATGAATTTGTACCCGTGAACCGATACCCAAAATCTATATCGAGATCAAAGTTCGTCACAGACGAACCGCCAATAGAAACAACCACACCATTAGAAATAATTATCGCGCTACCCTGATCATCCTTTGTCCCGTCTGGATCATAAGTCTGCCCATACGCTGGAAACCAATCACTGTCATTTGTGGCAACAGTTACTGTATATGCACCGTCCGGCAGGTTCTGGAAAAGATACTGCCCGGCACTGTCCGTATCATTTGTCGCAACCAATACACCGTTGGTCCGAAGCTCTATGGTAATGTACGATATTCCCGTCTCACCCTCATCGATCAAGCCATTATTGTCCGTATCAAGCCAAAGCGTATCGCCAATTACTCCAGGCGGAACATATCCAAAATCAGCACCCATAAAACTGGTACCGGCATATATAGTCACACCATATTCACCATCCACACCTACCGCTTCCGGATCGGTCGCAGGCAAACCATCCGCATCAGGGTCAGCCATGATCACCGCAGTAGCTATCGGACCAGCCTCTACAACATCAACAATATAATCACCCACCGGAAGCCCGGTAAATAAATAATTGCCATTGGCGTCTGTCACATCAGTTCCGTATAAAGTATCACCTGCCGAGTAATAACCATCCCCATCAACATCGTTATACAACCGAACAGTCACATCCGCTATGCCGTTTTCATTGTAATCCTGCGTACCATTCTTGTTGGCATCCCAGAAGATCGTGTCTCCAATAGCTCCCAGCGCCGTAAACCCGAAATCAGCATCAAGATACGCAACCTCATTCGTAATAGAGACATTCACACCTACCGATGTTGTCGGCACATATTTTGTCCCGAACGAGTCGACCGGCATATCAGAATCATTCTCGTCTACCCTTACGATATAATCACCGTCCGGCAATTCATCAAAAAGATAATATCCCGATACATCAGTTTCTATGTTGGTAAGCGTCACATATGTGCCGTCGCCATTGAAATCCGCCTTAAGTGTCACCGTAATCGAACCGATACCCGTCTCGCGAGGTCCAGTCTGCACGCCATCACCATTGGCATCATACCAGACCGTATCCCCGATCGACCCGTTACCAAAAGGCAGATAACCAAAGTCCTGATCCAACCTGTTAGTAGTAGTCAACGTCAACTGACTTCTCCCGTCGTTGATACCATACGGATCCGCTATATTGAGATATCGCTCCGGGAAGTCCGGGTCTGACTGATCAACGACCACTATGTAATTAGTCGAGGGCAAAGACGAAAAGATATAGTAGCCGCTTCCATCCGTAACCTGGGTGTCTATCAGAACGTCCACGCCAGCATCTACAACACCATCGCCATCCTCATCCTCATACAGATAAACGTTTATGTCTTTGATACCCTCATCCGCAGCCGTGTACACTCCATCACTATCCCAGTCATAAAAGACCCTGTCGCCTATCGCAAGTGTTCCCGTCTGATAATAGCTGAAGTCCACCCGCGCTGTCCCGCCAGTCACAACGCTCAATGCCGAATAATCCGCCGTGCCAAGCCCGTCGGTATCAAACGACTGATCCCATGTCCCTCCCCCCATCTCACCGCTGTTAGTCAAGACCAGCACGCTGTAATCGCCATCGTAATTGCCCACAAACCTGAAATAGCCATCCGCGTCCGTATAGTTTGTTGCAATAGCCGATGTCGGCAAGCCTGCGTTAGTACCGTCAAACAAATACACCGTCACATTTGTCAACCACTGTTCACCAAGCTCAGGTGTCGAAGCACCATTCATATTCACATCATGCCAGACCGTACCGTCTATCGCGCTCAAAACCGTATAACCGAAATCATTCGAAAGAGATGTGTCCGAACCATCAGTCGCATCGTAATCCATCACCACAACAGTTTGATTATCTAACCCGCCATCCGCGTCATAGGTCGGCGTGCTGCTGTCCAGCGTGGCAACATCGACCACAACAGTATACGACCCATCAGCCGGTATCCCCTCGAACAGATAATAACCGTCTGCATCCGTAACATTGGTTACCGGATTCCCCGCGCCGTTACCTACATCTACTCCTGCAGGCGGCCACAAAATCACATCCACTCCGGAAATACCCGCTTCAGCACCGCCATCCTGAACGCCGTTAGTATTAATATCACGCCAAACAAAATCACCTATTGTACCAGCGGGCAGAATGACGCTCGCCACCTCATCGGTCACCAGATTCGCCGGCCTGCCATCGCCGTAATACGCATTCGTAATAGCCGCAATATTAGTCGTGCTTGCGGTCGTATTGCTTGGCGGCTCCAGCACATCAAAGACAATATCTATCGTTTCAGAACTTCCTTCATAAAGCGGGCCTATATTGCCCCATTGTATCGTTCCTATCGAATCAGGCGCCGAACCGCTCGTCGACACACTGTCCGGCCCAATACTCGCACTCACAAAACTCAACATATCCGCATCAAATGTATCAACCAAAGGAACCGGATTCAGCGATAGCGACGGGTTGTTATCTCCGCCGACCCAGTCACTGGTAACTCGGAAACCTACGGCATCTACAGCCACATAACCATTATTCGGTCCGCCAGCCTTGTTCGCTACAAGCTGGATCATAACATTAGTGCTGTTGAAATCTATCCACTGCCACATCCTATTGGTAGTTGCCTCCAGAACCATTTCTCCATCAACAATCACAGCAGGAAGGTTGGTTGCAACAAAGTTGGCAATCACATTGGTCGTATAGAAAGTCGGTCCGCCCCGTTCGATAACCTGGATTTCCATATTGTCATCACCAACAAATATGCCAACGACATCCATGGCGATAACGACCTTAACATTGCTGATAGAACCGTCAGATGTACCAAGCTGAAAATCTGTCAGGGTAATAATCTCATCCGCGCCCTCTAGTCCGTTAGTACTGTATATGCCATCCGGCCCCGGCGGCGAATAAACATTCTCAGGAAAATCCCATGGCTTTGACGCAACATCTTCACCTTCCGCCCAGACATTGTAAACCTGCAACCCGCCATCACCTTCGAGACTGTTTGTTACCACCAAAGAATACGTGATAGTGTTGCCTTCACGATTGGTAGTCGAACCGCCGACAATTGACTTGGTCAAACTCAATACCGGCGCGAACGCAAAATCAGCATCGAGATACGAAACCTGCAATGAGTTTGTGCCCGTAGGATCCAGCAACGCAACCACCTCAGTCGGCAAAGTAACCGCCGTACCAAAAGGCAGATCCGAATCTTCGTCATCTACCATGACGATATAACTGCCATCGCCAAGCAAATCAAAAAAATAGTTACCACTCGTATCGGTAACTTCCGTACCCATCAGAATATCCGAAGCGTCAATGATTCCGTTCGTATTCCCATCAAAATAAAGCGTCACAGTAATGTTGGATATGCCAGCTTCAGTTCCGTCCTGTATCCCGTTGCCCAGCGTCCCGCCACCCACACCATCATCAAAGAATACCGTGTCCCCAACTTCGTTCGTTCCTGTCACAGTTGTAATAACCGTCGAATTCGTGAACGACGGGCCACCACCAAACGTACCGCCGCCATCGTTCTCGATGTACGGCAAACTGTTTGTGTACGGATTGTCCACATCAACCGTGAAACCAATAGAGCCAAATGCGTTCGTGTCAAACACATCACTCAACCACCATTGAACATCTGTGATATCTGCTACCGTCGCCGGTTCAACATCAGTCCAGGTCGTGCCATTGTTGGTTGAAAACAAAACCGTGTATGAACCTACTCCAGCAGGAAGCACGTTGCTACTCGTTGCACTGCCAGCAACATACGTTGTGCCAGCTGGGATCACATCGACAATAACAAACGGCGTATTAAGCTTTGGATCACCAACCGCGACCTCACCGGCGTTTGTAAAACTTATCTGATAATCAACTGCGTCTCCGGGCGTTACGGTGACATTACCCGTCTTATCGATTTCGACCTTCGACGCACCACTGGCAATACCGCTTCCTATCGATGCACCATAATCGCCATTGAATTTCTCATTATCAAATCCCGAAGCAACCTCCTGATACGGAGACAACGCACTTGATGACCCAGACTTGA
This sequence comes from Lentisphaerota bacterium, assembly GCA_030590485.1. Taxonomy (GTDB): domain Bacteria; phylum Verrucomicrobiota; class Kiritimatiellia; order UBA8416; family JAUUYL01; genus JAUUYL01. The sequence continues at coordinate 9,742 of JAUUYL010000046.1, forward strand.
GCGGCAGAAACTCATAGCGCACAAGACCAACCGCGCCGTTGTTGTCCGGTATGTTCTGGAAATACAGCTGATCCTCAACGTTGTAGACATACTCGCCGCCGCTCTTGAGCTTCACAACAACCATCGCATAGGTGCGAACAAGGCGGAAACTCGATGCGTCAAAAATCGTTGGATCACCCACCGGCTGCATCCATGCATTACTATCCGGCACGAGATCACCATCATTATCAAACCCAGCCCCGACGTTGCCCAAATCGTACCATATGCCCTCAGTCCAGATACGTGTTCCAGGCGTACCATCACTGTACATATTCGTCCATGCCGGATCATACTTCTCAAGCAGTTCCTTGTAGGCATCGGGAACTTTGTTCGCTCCATTCGGGAATATCTTGTTAGCAGCCGCAGAGATCTCGTTGCGCATTGTGACCGTCCGCTTAATATCAGCCGCGACCGGCGTTCCAGCATCATCACCTTCCGCCCAGATATAATACTCCAGCCACAGATCATCATCCGGCTTAACACTCGGGCCCCACACCGCATCACCAGCCTCGTCCAGATTCGGATAACTGATAAGCCAATACACCGCCACATATTCACCTGCTGGTATATCACCCAGATAACGCGTTGCATCCGCCGTCCCATCACTGCCACCCTCATGCGTCAACGAGAACCCGTTCGTCGGCGCAACCAATGACATATGAGTTCGCGCCGGATATATGCCCGGTGTGTTGTTAGTGAAATCTCCGATGTATGCATAAACATCCGCAAGATCATTCGTGCCGTCATTGTAAATCTTAGCCGCCATATACGCAGCTCGCGGGGCATAGGAGGAAGGACTCTCCACATTCGAGTCAACAACAAGATTGTAAGCCGCAAGAATCTCTATGCGTAAATCACCATCCGGATTAGCACCCAAGACAGACGCGCCACTGAACAGCACCATAACAAGGCACAACAACACCTTCAGCATCGGCCATATACGACCACACCTGGCTCCACACACAATCCTACGTAGGACACTTTTTAGAGATTCGTTACGACTACCTCGCACCTGATTTCCTTACAACGCGCAAACACACAACCTCACAAAGACACAACCTAACCTTGTGTTAACAAAATCCACCATCCAGAAATCACCCTCAACTATCGCGATACATTATCATATTAGCTAAAATCATGCCATTTTATTCCTGATTTTAATATTCCGTCAATAGGCCTTTTTACGCCACAGATCAGCCATTACCGCCGACATATGTACCGTTTCGGCCTAATCTGTATCAATTGTATACAGTCATTATTATGCGCTCTTCAACCATAAAGCTATGTATCCTGTTGGCATAACATAAGTTACGTAGGTTTCGACGGTTCTTGGCACTATTATTGCGTTATATATAGGCATGAGACAAACAATAACAGCGAAAAAGTGCATAATCGCAATAATAGCTGTGTTTATTGTATCAAACTGCATTTTTGCCGAAAACTCAACTGTATCAAAATTGAACTGGTTCCAGCGCACATTCAAAACCCTGACCTGGAACGAAGTGTCCCAATATGTTGATACACCAAGAGAAATATGCTCCGCAGTGAGACATCATGTCAAATACCGCCCGGATAATGGCGATTCCTGGGCATCCGGCGAAGAAGCGTGGAACAGAGCCTTCGGCGACTGCGAAGACATTGCAGCGGCGATCTCAGAACTCTGCGCCAAGAAAAACATTGAAACTGAAACCTTCATGCTTTATCCCGAGAACGAAACAGAAGGCCATGTCGTTATCGTCGGCAAGTGGAAGGGAAAACTCTGGTTTTCAAGCAACGGATGGTTCGAATACGCCAAATCAGGCGCGGACGTAAAAAGAAAAATCGCGCGCGAAATGCGCTGGAAAAAGAAAAATATTATCGCAATGGACTGGAATTCTTTTTGCGGAATTGATACAAAAGTAATACCAGCGAACGGAAACACAAAATTGTCATTACCAATTATTGGACAGTAAATCCATCTTATTGATCTGATTACCATAAATAACGGAGGATAGATGGCTACAATTCTTGTTATAGATGATGACCCAAGAATTCTGGAAGTAATCTCCAGATGCCTTGAGGCGAAAGGCCATGAGGTCATAACAGCAGATAGCGGCGAGAAAGGTCTGAAAATTGTCGGAAAGGGTTGGAAACAGCCAAATCTTATCATTCTTGATGTCCAAATGGAAGGAATAAACGGACTGGAAGTACTTAAAAAAATCAAACAACACGAGAAAACTCTCGCTATCCCCGTCATCATGCTCACCGGCCTCTGCGACAAGGATACCATGAATACCGCAATGAGCGAATATGCCCTCAAATTTCTTACCAAACCCATCGGTATGACCGAACTGGCCGAAAGTGTCGAGAAGGCTTTAACATAACAAGAATAAGAGCTACGGCCTACGTAGCCGAATAATCATCAGTACGTAACAATACCTTCCCTCTGGTACCTAAAACCCTAAGGTCCTATTCCCTCTTGCCTACTGCCTATTGTCTATCCTATACTCTCTATGACAAAAACATCCAAACAAAGCGGAGCGTAAATAATGAACATTACAGAAACGGATAATAAACAAAATGAACCTGATTGCGGGCCTGGCTGCGATTGCGAAACACCAGCCCGAAACACAAAGGGAAAGGCTTTCGTCTGCATTGTAGTTGCACTTGCTGCAGCTATCGTACTGGCACGCGGCTTTGCACAAAAACCCGAAAACGGCACTCCCACATTCTCAACCGACTTATCTCAAGGATTAACTGAAAAACCATCATCACCCAACAACAGCCAGTCAACGGCCACACTCTGGGGTGAACCACTGCAGTCAATGAAATCACTCAACACTGTGGCAATCGACAAAGATGCCGTTTTCGTTCTCTTCACTTCAGAAGACGAGAAAGATAACGATATCATAAAAGAACAGATCAACGCCGCTGCTGCGAAAATTACAGCTAAAGGAACCACCTTGGCAGCATTCACCTTCGATAAAACGTCAGCTGCCTATGAAGAAATGAGCAAGCAGCTACCCAAGCCTCCTTGCGTACTGACAATATCAAAGGGCGGCGGCATGAAGGTGATTGCAAAGGATATAACCGAGGCAAACCTGCTCGAGGCTCTGATAGAAACATCAAGACCATCTGAATGCGGAGCAGGAGGATGCGGACCCGGAGGATGCAATTAGAATGCAAGCCGCATTAGAATGGACAACTAACGCCTTTGATAACGTCGGACTAAGCCCGCTGGCGTTACCACTGGCATTCCTGCTCGGCCTGGCCAGCGCCGTAGCCAGCGCATGCTGCACTCTTCCCATTCTCGGTGCCGCAGTCGGATACGCCGGGACCCGAAAACAGCTGGACCGACGATCCAATATGTTTACCGCATTCGCTTTCATGCTCGGAAGCACATTGGCTATCCTCATCCTTGGCTGTGTCGCGGGCTTTATCGGGCAAGTCGCGCAATCAACACTGGGACGCTACTGGAAAATATTTGCCGGCATCATGGCCATCACCTTCGGGCTGGCAGCACTCAATCTGCTGCCTTTCAAACTGCCGCACGCAAAGACAAACATGCCAGCAGCTGGAAACCTGGGCGCAGCTCTCTTCGGTCTCATCATGGGCGGCGCCGTCAGCATTTTCTCATTAGCATGTAATCCAGGCATTTATATCATTCTCGGCGTAGCCATACTTCAGGGATACACATTATGGATGATGGGCGTACTCATATCCTTTGCCATCGGATTCAGCCTCCCCCTGGCAACACTCGTCCTCGGGGTATCCTTCGGCAAAGCAACTGTCAAGGCAAAGCGAACCGAGACCGCCATTCGCATCATAGCCGGAATTGTACTGATCAGCGTTGGCTTTTATTTCCTGAACTCATTTTGACTATATATACTTTAATATGCAGAACACACAAACAGAGCAGACCAACGAAACCAGCACCGTCCTGCGCGTCACATGGATCAGCCTCGCAGCCAACATCGCTCTCTGCGCATTAAAATTCACCGCCGGCTTCCTCGGTCGAAGCCAGGCAGTCATAGCCGATGCCGTACATAGTCTTTCCGATACCGCAAGCGATCTGGCTATCATCCTCGGCGCTCGTTTCTGGAATCAACCACCCGACAAGAATCACCCGTACGGACACCGCCGTATCGAGACCATGGTCACCCTCATCATCGGCTTCATGCTCGCCATCGCAGGTATCGGCCTGGCATGGAACGCCATAATCAGTATCCACCTCAGTAGCTCAAAATCACCAGGCTGGATAGCCTTCTGGGCCGCGATAATATCAATCATCATTAAAGAAATCATGTACCGCTGGACACTCCGCGCATCCAAACAAACAGGCAGTATCGCTCTCGAAGCAAACGCCTGGCACCACAGAACTGACGCACTAAGCTCCATCCCCGCCGCACTCGCAGTCGCCGGCGCAGTCCTCCTGCCATCATGGACCCTGCTAGACCGCATAGGCGCAATCGTCGTGTCGGTAATGATCCTCTACGCCGCTTTCAAGATCACACGGCCGCGTATCGCAGAAGTCCTCGAATCCGGCGCATCCGAAGAAGTTAAAAAAGAAATCGAACAAATAGCCAAAAGCGTTGAAGGCGTAACAAGTATTCACAAAATACGCACCCGCTACGTCGGAGCCAACCTCCATATCGACCTGCATGTCCAGGTCAACAGCTCAATGCCAATCAAAGAAGCTCACGACATCTCCATGGCAGTCACAAAAAAACTCCTGCAAGAACTCCCAAACGTATTCGACGTCGTAGTGCATATAGAACCATCGCATTAACGGGTAACGGGCTCCTACTCCGGTCCCGTCCTGATATAGGTTGTCACTTTACCCGAAAAGATAGACCAACTAACCAGAGCCCACAAGCCGTAGTCTGTAGCATAGCTGCGCCTAATGCTACATTACTGCCGTTCTCTCACTAACCCACTTGTGTATGCACTTCTGCGTCTCTTCCCACTTCGCCACATCAGAACGCAGCTCTAAAAACCTGTCAAACAACCCCAGAAACGCATCCCTGAACGTCGTCAACTTCAGCATCCGCTCGTGAAACCTGCTCACAGGATCCTTCGCGTCACCTCTCGGCATCTTCATTCCACGAAACACAAACTCGTCAGCTCCCAGCGTACAACCCCATGCTTCTTCCCCTCGCACCAACGTCAGCTTCGCACTCTTCAGTTTCTTACCGCCCATCAACGAAGTCTTCGCCTCAGCACTGGTCAACACCGTACCATTGCGCAACACCGCAACACTCGCCGCTCCACCTTCCCGCACAAACGTCAACGGTCCCTCAAGAATCACACCAACCTGCCCGACTCCATCGATCTCAGCCAACGCACCCTGCTTCTCAATAAAATACCACAACCACGTCAGAAAATCCTGCCCAAGACTGTCGCCCGAATCCGAATCCGAACAATCAGGCGAAAAACTTGTCGGCATCATGTCACGCGCAGAAAACTGCTTGCTCTTCATCGCAATTGCCTCAGGCGTCATCAATACCGGCATCGAACCTATAGTCTGCTGAAATGCCAGACAGAACACTTCCACCTGTTTATCAGTCAACGCCCCCACATAAAGCATGCGCTCCTTGCTATCATACACCATGGGTATCTCGGAAAGTGTCGGCGGCATATCCGGCAATAAACGATCTATCACTTCCTGCCGGATCTCAGTTTTCATCTGCCTGCTAATAAACTCCATCCCATCATCACGCAAACGAACCAACTCACCCATCTTGATCTCAGCCCTGAGCAATTTCTCCGGTATCTTCTGCTCCGCCTTCATCAACTGCAAATACAAATACCCAGCCATATGCGCACGGTCTTCCGTGATATCCCTATCCAAAAGATGATGACCCGTTACCCAACCACTGATTCCTTCCCTGTCCAACGCCGCCAGACTCGGCGCGGCATCCTCAGCAAACCGCTCCACCGCATTATCCGGCATCCCCTTAGGCAAATAAAACATACGAAAACTCAAAGCACCACTGTCAAACCCCATAACTCCATCCTTTCCAAGTAAATTTACACAAAGAAATCAGTATATATCTAAACCGACAAAATGCAAGTCACAGGAACTTATAGGCTCCGCGGCGCTCTCGGAGAGAGCGCCGTTCAGCCCGTCAGAACGGAGCCCACAAGTCCCCCCTCCTTTCCTTCGTTACCTTCTGTGAGATATCTCCTAAGCCCATCATCCTCTGCGTTCTCTGCGCGATGCCTTCCCCCTATTTAACTTCCCAATTGACTATTGTAAACCCTTCTGTATAGTGGGGTTGACATTAAGGATATACCCATGAATAAGGCAAAAGAAGAAATACTGACTGTGCTGCGCAACTCCAACGACTTCGTGTCAGGACAACAGCTTTGCGAAAAGCTGAAAATCTCGCGCGCAGCAGTGTCCAAACATGTTAAGGGTCTACGAAAGCTCGGCTATCAGATCGAATCCACACCACGACGCGGACACCGCTTAATAAAGACCATCGACATCCCGTTGGAGATCGAAGTACGCCAATACCTGAAAACCAAACTGATCGGCAAACATTACTCATTCCAACAGGAAATATCTTCCACCAACTCATTCCTCGCCGATCTCCCCCTATCAGAATGCCACGACGGTATGGTCATGGCCGCAGACAAACAAACCACCGGTCGCGGCCGCATGCAGCGCACATGGCACAGCCCAAAAGGAACCAACCTATATTTCTCCGTCCTCCTCCAGCCCAGAAGAAATCTCAGCGACATCCCCCAACTCGCTCTAGTCACAGCCGCCGCCATCGTCGATGCACTGAAAACCATAACACCCGACATAGACGCCGGAATTAAATGGCCAAACGATATACTGGTCAACGGCAAAAAACTCGCAGGTATACTCTGCGAAATGCAGGCGGAAGCCGATGTCATCCATAAAGTCATCTTGGGCATAGGCCTCAACGTCAACATAACAGAAAAACAATTCCCCAAAGAACTCCAGAAACAATCCACATCACTTCGCATGGAAACAGGCACATCTATCAACCGCCCACAACTGATGGCGGAACTGCTCAACAGCATGGACAAACATTACCGCAAATGGCTAAAAGACGGCCTCACCCACTTCCTTCCCACTCTCAAAGACCGCCTACTGCTGGTAGATAAAAAAATCAAAGTAAAGAACCTGGACAACTTCACAGAGGGCGTCGTCCAAGGCCTCTCAAATGACGGCGGCCTGGTTCTCAAAACAGGAAATAAAAACCAGACAGTATATTCAGGGGAAATCAAAATATGAACAACATCAAAACACCCATTCTGGACGCATACTCCGTCCTTGACGATAAACCAATCAGTCGCGAACTGATAGACTCCCTCGCCACTCTGGAAGGCGAAGATATCCTGGACCTGCTCTCGCTCGCAAATAAAGTACGCGCCAAATACGCACCGGAAATACACGCCTGCACCATCATGAACGCCAAGTCAGGCGAATGTAGCCAGAACTGTAAGTTCTGCTCTCAGTCCGCACATCATGATTCCGAAGTCGATGTCTACCCGCTGGCCAATATCAATGAAATCGTTCAACGCGCTCAGACAGTCCATGACACCGGCGTCAACAGCTTCGGCATCGTGACAAGCGGGTTCGGCTTCAAGACAGTCAACGATGATTTCCAACGCATACTGGATAGCATCGACCTGATCCACGAGAAGTTTCCGGAAATGAACGTCTGCGCCTCTCTCGGAATCCTAAGCGAGAAAACAGCCACCGCACTGGCAGCAAAAAATATCCTCCACTACAACATCAACATTCAAACCAACCCCGACCGTTATGACGAACTGATCTCAACAACTCACAACATTAAGGATCGCATTAATACCATAAAACTTCTCAAAGACCTGGGCGTCGGTGTCTGCTGCGGCGGTATCCTCGGACTGGGCGAAACAATGACAGACCGCATCGAAATGGCGTACGCCCTGAAGGACCTGGATGTAGACGTCATCCCACTGAACATCCTTATCCCAATAGCAGGCACCGCATTGGAAAAACAGTCACTCACCCCCGTAGCAGAAATAGCCAAAACTTTCGCACTTTTCCGCCTCATACATCCAAAGAAAACAATAAAATTCGCCGCAGGACGCGAAACACGCATGAAGGATTTTCAAGGACTTCTGATGCTCGCAGGTGTCAACGGCATGCTCACCGGCGGTTACCTGACAACCCGCGGCAGAGACACCGAAGAAGACAACGCATTTATTGATGATCTTAAAGGATTCGCGAAATGAAGAATTTAACCACGGCACGGAGAATGGGAATGACTCTCCGTGGCAAAAAGAATGACTGACCAATTAACACAATTTGATACCAAGCATCTCTGGCATCCCTACACCTCTATGCTGGAGCCGCTGCCGACCTATACCGTCGAGTCTGCATCAGGCGTCAGACTGAAACTCGCCGATGGCCGCGAACTGATCGACGGTATGTCATCATGGTGGGCTGCCATCCATGGCTACAATCACCCGCAACTGAACAAAGCCGTAACAGATCAAATAAAAAAAATGTCACACGTAATGTTCGGCGGCATAACTCACGAACCCGCCGTTGAACTCGGAAAACTCCTCATCGACCTAACATCCACCATAACCACTCCACAGTCCACAGTCCACAGTCTACAGTCCATATTCTTCTCAGACTCCGGCTCCGTAGCCGTAGAAGTTGCCATGAAAATGGCCATCCAATACTGGCATTCAGCAAACCAGCCGGAACGTAAAAAGTTTCTCACAGTCCGCTCCGGATATCACGGCGACACTTTTAACGCCATGTCCGTATGCGATCCGACCACCGGCATGCATTCCATCTTCCAGGGCGCATTACCGGAAAACTATTTCGCCGATGCTCCATCATGCAGATTCGATGATACCTGGGACGAATCCTGTATAAAGTCTTTCGCCAATACCCTTAGCGAACATCACGAAGATATCGCCGCCGTCATACTGGAACCTATCGTACAGGGCGCAGGCGGTATGCGCTTCTACTCGCCTGAATATCTTAAACGCGTACGTCAACTGTGCGACCAATACAATACGCTCCTGATCTTTGATGAGATTGCAACCGGCTTCGGCCGAACCGGTAAAATGTTCGCCTGCGAACACGCCGCCGTCAGCCCGGATATCATGTGCCTCGGCAAAGCTCTTACCGGCGGCTATATGTCACTGGCCGCCACCCTCACCACAAAGACAGTCGCCGAACAGATCAGCGCCAACGGCGGCGTCTTTATGCACGGGCCCACGTTTATGGCAAACCCGCTGGCATGCGCCGTCGCCGCGGAAAGCATCCGCCTCCTCCAGGCATCACCATGGCAGGAACGTGTACAAAACATTGAAAAGTTACTCATCGAAGGCCTTGCTCCCTGCCGCGATATGCCGCAGGTCGAAGACGTCCGCGTACTGGGCGCTATCGGCGTCGTAGAAATGAAAGAACCCGTAGACGTAGCCGCCATCCAAAAACAATTTACAGACCAGGGCGTCTGGCTCCGCCCATTCGGAAAACTCATCTACACCATGCCACCATATATAATTGAAGACTCAGATTTAAAAACAATAACAACAGCGATTACAGAGGTCGTCCATACTTCGAAATTCGATATTCAGAATTCGACATTCGATATTAAATCTCCTCCCCCTCCTCCTTTGCCACATACCACTGGCCACATGCCACTCCTTGGCACCCGCCACCTCCCACTACTCGGCTCCCACTCCGGAAATTTCATCACCTTCCAGGGCCGGCAACTCCTGAATCTCTCTTCCAACGATTACATGGGCTATGCCGGCGACGAAACACTTATCAAGGAATTCTATTCCGATCTGAACAACAATAACCTTATCGAGAACTTCGGACCCGGCAGTTCAGCATCGCGCCTGCTCAGCGGCAACCACCCGGGCTACACAAAACTGGAAAACACACTGGAAGAACTTTATGGCAAACCGGCACTCGTATTTACCAGCGGCTACCACGCCAACATCGGCATCCTTTCCGCAATCGCCGGGAAAAACGACCTCATACTCGCCGACCGCCTGTCACATGCCAGCATTATCGACGGTATACGCCTCGCCAATGCCGAACATCAACGCTACCCGCACCTCAACTTTACTGCTCTACGAAATATCCTCGAGGAAAAACGCGCTCAATATGAAAAGGTCTTTGTCGTCACCGAATCAATATTCAGCATGGACGGCGATACCGCAGATCTACAAGCACTCACTGAACTGAAGAAGGAATTCGATTTCACTCTCTATGTCGATGAAGCACACGCTGTCGGAGCAACCGGCCCCAACGGACTCGGTATCGCAGAAGCCTCCAACGCCATAAATGATATCGATATAATTGTCGGCACCTTCGGGAAAGCTCTGGGCGGACTAGGTTCTTTCGCCATCTGTTCCAATGAAATCAAACAGCTGCTGATAAACAAATCGCGCTCACTTATCTTCACCACCGCACTCCCGCCCGTGATCACCCACTGGAACAACTGGATCCTGAACAAGATGCGCGATGACGTCGAACGCCGCACAGCTCTTGCCGAACTCGCAAACCAAGTTCGATCCGAACTTACAAAAATGAATATCGAAACCCGCGGCGACAGTCATATCGTTCCCGCAATTATCGGCAGCAACGAAGCCACAACAACACTCTCCTCACTGCTCAGCGACAACGGCTACATGGTGCTCCCTATCCGCCCCCCGACAGTCCCGCCAAACACCGCCAGACTCCGCTTCTCTCTCTCAGCCTCAATGACTTGGGACGATCTATCCGGAATATTTAAATTTATGACAGGAAACGTATGAAATCTGAATGGCTCATAAAATCAGACAACAAAAACCTCATCCTGTTCTTCGCCGGCTGGGGTATGAATCCTCGTCCGTTCAAACACATCACATCTGACTCTTCAGACGTCGCAATGTTCTTCGACTACCATAACGCCGATGTCGACCTCGATGGTATCTGCCGATGTTCATATGACTCGATCAGCCTGATCGCCTGGTCACTCGGCGTTGTCGCCGCCGAACTGGTTTGCCGAAAACATCAATTCGGATCCGATAAGGCACTCGCTATCAATGGAACCCCCTATCCAGCCCACGACGAGTTCGGCATTCCGACAAAAATGTTTGATGGAACATACGACACATTATCCGAAAAGAATCTGAAAAAGTTTTATCGCCGCATGTGCGGAACACCGAGAAACCTCGAACAATTCCTCGCAATTGCACCAAGTCGAGAGATAGAGGATATCAAGGAGGAACTTGGGATTCTACGCAGCCTGAGACCGCCAGCCACTGGAACAATTTTTACAAACGCACTGGTGAGCAAGGACGACCGCATTGTGCCGCCAGCCAATCAATTGAAATATTGGAACAAACTTAGTGTGCCTACCACCGAAATTACAGGTCCACACTATTTATTTAACGAACATGGGTCATGGGAGGAATTGCTGAATGAATGCAATGAAGATAGATAAGACACTGGTCAAAAACCGGTTTCAGAGAAGTTTCAGGGAAAGCCCATACGCCGGTATCATCCAGCCGGGAATGGCCAAGTACCTGCTCGAACTGCTTATGAATAACGTTGAAACACGGAACTTCCCGAACGTCCTTGAACTCGGTTGCGGTGTTCATACCATGGCGCCGGAAGTGCTGAAGCATATCACCGTTGAAACCTGGACCGCGAACGATATCGTTCCCGCCGAAACAGAGTTCAAGGACGCAACTAAGGACCTTAAGCTGAAAGAAAGCGTCTTTCTGAACGGTGACATGGAAACCGCAGAGTTGCCTGACATGCAAGATCTGATCATCTCCAGTGCGGCTATCCAATGGACAAAATCACCCGACGAATTTCTATCACGCCTGATACGCAATCTTGCATCAGGTGGCGTTATGGCATTTGCCTCATTCGGGCCGGAGAACTTCCGTGAACTCAAAGCATTAACCGGCATGTCGCTCGACTATCTGACATCATCCGATTATCCGCCAATATTCTCACATGACGGCAACCTCCTTTGCATCGAGGAACTCAAGTCAGTCATGCTGTTCGATTCTCCTCTCGATGTCCTCAAACATCTGAAAGCAACAGGAACAAACTCTCTGGCGCGTCAGGCATGGACAAAGAAAGATCTGAACCACTTTTCCGAAATGTACCGCGCAAAGTTCGGACAGGACGACCAGGTAACCCTCACATACCACCCACTGTATTTCATATTCCAAAGATTCTAATATTTGATGACTAGTATATATTTAACCATGGAGAACCCATCCCGCCCTACGGGCACCCCTCCTCCGGAGGGGTGGATTTGCCGAGCCTCTAGCGAGGCAAAGACGGGGCGGGTAACTTGGCATCGATAACTGCTTTTAATGATATAAATATGATAACTTTTGTTACAGGAATTGATACCGGAATAGGTAAGACCATTGCCGTTGGTCAGATGGCAAGAGATATGGCTCTAAATGGTCAATCGGTTATAACCCAGAAGATCGCCCAGACCGGCTCAGAACGTCCTGCAGAAGACATCATCACACACCGCAAGATAATGGGTATTGAACTTACGGAAGATGATCTCTCCGGTCTAACCTGTCCTTATGTCTTTCCAAAAGCCGCGTCACCTCACCTCGCCGCCCGCCTGGCAGGCCAGACAATCGATCCCGAAAAGATAACTGAAGCAACAAACACCCTTGCATCAAAATACGACAATGTGATCATTGAAGGTGTCGGCGGACTTCATGTACCCCTGAACGACTCCATAACCACCCTTGATTATCTCGAAACACTCAAATACCCCACCATACTGGTGACATCATCTCGGCTCGGCAGCATCAACCATACCCTCATGTCCATCGAACTGCTCCAAACAAGAAAAATACCTCTGCAAGGCCTCATCTACAACCGCTTCAACGAACAAGACAAAGAAATCGGGGACGACACCCGCAAAGTCCTCGAACGTCGCCTCTCCCAACTCCCATCCCCCGCAACAATCACCGACCTCGAAACCACCAATGTCGTTGCCTAATAATTAGCTGGAAAAAACCCCAACAGTTGTTTAATGTCTCAATCCTTTAAGGAGAGGTGTCAGAGCGGCCGAATGAGCACGCTTGGAAAGCGTGTGTACTTCACAGTACCGCGGGTTCGAATCCCGCCCTCTCCGCCATGCTTACCCATCGGGGTTTACCCATCGGGGTCAGACCGAGAAAATAGAAATTAGATTTTGAGAATTTGTTTTTCAATTCTGTTCAGTTGCATCATCACGAAACACCTCATGCCGACCGTTGCCTCGAACCGTCACATGATATTTCGCCCCACTATATTGAATTCTCCACGATCTTGCCATACACTCA
>JAUUYL010000034.1 GCA_030590485.1 Lentisphaerota bacterium
ACTCTAATCGCTTACGCTCCTTCATGCTCATTCTTAGTTCTCCCATAACTCCTCCTTTTGGAGGCGTATTATAAGGGGACATTTCTAAATTGGATACAAGGGGACATTTTCATATTGGTATGACAATTCCCATTATTCCCTATTGCCTATTGCCTACTGCCTATATATACTTCGATTGCAAGTTGGAGTAATGATGAATTGTAAATTGATATTGAATAATCCCGATGAATTAAAGACTTTTCAGCTGGAAATCGGCGAAAACATCATAGGCCGCGACAGCAACAGCCGCATTCAAATAATATCCGGCGAAGCATCCCGAGCGCATGCGAAGATCATTTTAAAAAACAACACCGTAACAATCAAAGACCTCGACAGCGCCAATGGAACTTATATAAACGGCAAAAAGACAAGCCATTCGGAATTATCGGACGGCGACGAAATCACCATTGCCAACCAGCATATGCGCGTTGAAATTGATCAATCAAAAGACGCGGAAGCTCAATCGTATTGCCCTAAAGTAACTTCCGAGCGCAGTGTCTACGCGACGATTAAGGCAAAACCAGTTCCAAAAACCAAATCAAGAACGATCACTTCAAGTAAGAATGATTTAGATAAGCCTAAAAAAACCATGTCAGGATTTTTATATAAATTGTTCAAGAAATAAGCCCGCTTTAATATGCGGACTTCCCATTAGGAGATAAATACATGCGTGAATCCGTACAAGAATCGATCAAAGAACTGAAATCCGAGATTGCCGACCTTCAGGGAGAGGATTTAGAAGCGAAGAATAAACTAAGCTCTATAGTCGAGGAACTGGAATCCGAGCTCGAAAGCAGAGAACTAGATTCGTTTGACGATTTTATTGAACCGCTCAGCGAGTCCATATCCAACTTCGAGACATCCCATCCACGCATAACAGAGATTATCAACAATATGATGTCTACCTTGAGTGGAATAGGAATATAACGGCATGAACTTGATCTAAGCAAATCGCCTAATCGGTGTTTGGTGCAAAAAAGCCCGGCTCAACCTCTCTGAATATCGCCTTGTTGTCCAATACCCTTTGAACAACTTGCTCCGTATTCTTGGGCGGCAGAGGGAATCCGTCCCGCCCCAGTTCTTTAAAGACCTCATCAAATGACAACGGTCTACCTGCCTTGGATATCGCTTTTGCAGCCCGCTCCCTGACGGACTGACCACCTGACTTACCGGCAGTGTTGTCTGGTGCTGGCGTCTGAGCTGGCGCACTCTGCGGAGCTGCCACTGGCGGAGCTGCCATATCCTCACCTAAAAATTCCATAGCTGCAGACGCCTGCGCAGCCGCTTCACGCGCAGCCGCTGCCGCCGCCAACATCTCGGCATCCGAGCTGTCGTCTGCCCCCTTCTTAGCTGCTGCCGCTACTTCTGCCGCAGCCTCCTGCGCCACTTTCCGAGCTTCGTCCCTTGCGGCGGCGGCAGCCTCTACGGCTACCTTACGCGCCATCTCTCGAGCCTCACTGATTGCCGCCTGCTTCGCTACTTCATGCTCCACAGCCAGCTTGGTCTGTTCAATTGCAACTTCACGCGCCACTTCTGCGGCAGCTTCACGCGCCGCAATAGCAGCTTCCTGCGCGGCAATCACAGCAACTTCTTTAGCCTCTTTGATTGCCTGCTCGCGCGCCTGAGCCGCGGCTTCCAGCGCAATCTTTCTTGCTTCTGTTCTGGCGTCTTCTCGCGCTTTGGCGATAAAATCTTCATTCGCAGACGACATAGCAGGAATCGGTGCTGACTTTTGCTCTTCAGTCTTAGCCGGTTCAACCTTCGGTTCTTCGCTCTTCTTCTCTTCCTTGGGTTTCTCGACCGGTGTAGGTGTCGCAACCTTCACAGGCGCAGGTGCTTCTTCATCTTTCTCCGCAGGCTCAGGCTTCTTGAAAGGTGCCGCCTCTACACCCTCTTTAACTGTATATAGGCCGCCATTCTCCACGCCGAAGAACTCAGTCTTGAACAATGTCTGTCTGGCTTTGAGCTTTGGTTTGTCTTTAGGCAGCGGATAACCGTCCTTCTCAAGCTCAGCATAGACCTTTTCAAATGTCATGGATTTGTCGGCTTTATTCAAAACCGTGATAATCCTATCCTTCAGTTTGGGCGCCCCCCCTCCTGGTGCCTTAGCAGGCTCTGCTATTGTCTCCGCCTGCATGTCTGGCGGCTTGAGCTTCGATTCCTTGGGCGCGGGTTTAGGTGCCAAAGGAGCCGGCTTAGATGCTGACTTAACTGCTACCGCAGGCTCTCCCGCTACCGCGCCACCTTGCAGGGCAAATAAGCCGTCCTTAAGTACTTCGAAATATTCCTTATTATATAATACCTTGCGAACCTTGAGCTTGGGCTTGCTTTCAGGCATAGGATGTTCGTCTGCCTCAAGCTTCACGTATATCGCATCAAACGACAATGACTTGTCGCTTGTAGATAAAATAACAGCTATTCTGTCTTTTAATTTCATAACAAACAGCTATTCTATTTAAAACACAACTTAAATCAAGTTCGGAATTATTATGAATCAAACTGGCGCAATCAAGCCTGAACCTCTCATATTACACAAGCAGGGCCAAATCAAGGGACGCAGCCCCGACGGCAAAGTCATTTATGCATTTATGAACGGCGATCAATATATAGGTCCATTCGAGAATGCCAAACCGAAGGGGCGAGGCACATTCTCCTTCCAGAATGGCGATATGTTTGAGAGCAATTTCGATACCGACGAGAACGGAAACCTGACAATCTCAGGCGATGTAGTCTATCGATGGCGTAACGGGAACATGTATAAGGGGGAATTTCGTATTTCGGGCCCTGAAGACAACTTACACAGCTTCGTTCTGTGCGGGAAAGGAACCTTCATATTTGCGACCGGCGACAGTTATGAAGGCGACTTTCAGAATGATCTGTTCAACGGAACAGGAACTTATCGATTCACAGATGGAAGCATATACACCGGTCAATTTGAGGATGGCAAAATGCACGGTGTCGGCAGCATGACCTATCCCGACGGCTCAACGCACACAGGCACATTTAAAAACGACCTGTTCGTCAATTAGTGCACCTGAAAGAATGGAGAAAGAATTATGGAATGCAAAAAAGACACCAACCTGCAACGTTGCAACTGCAGCTATTCACCATGCTCAAGAAAAGGTATCTGCTGTGACTGCATCGCTTATCATCTGAACTCCAGACAGCTACCGGCATGCTGTTTCCCGGATGATGTGGAAAGCACTTACGACCGCAGTTTCGAGAAGTTTGCGTCACTCGTTCAGTCAAACGCAGTATAGATCAGTTGCCGCCGAAAATAAGCACATAACCAATGCCAAATACCGCGATATCCACAATCGCGTGACTCAGGTAACCAGGCCATATAGAACGGTACTTTATATAGAACCAGGACCAGATCGCACCGCCCATAAACAATCCAGCAGAACATATAATAACAACCGGCCAGCTGAAATAAACGAGTAGCGCAATTATATGATGCATGGTAAACGCCGCGGCAGACAAAAGCACCGCCGCCAGTTTTCCTGAAACCACCTCTTCCAGCTTCTCCACAACAAACCAGCGCCACACATACTCTTCCAGGACTGAATTAACCAACACCCAATAAGCCACAGCACCTAGATACACCCGAACATCAGACAGCCCCACTTCCAACGTCATTTTTTTGAGAGCTTCAGCATCAATCATCTTGCCGGCAACCAATACATAAATTCCGACAATTATTGCGCTGATTAATAATCCCGAGATAATACCCACAGAGAATCCGCCATGCTTAGGCTTTGAAATACTCCAGCCTTTCCCGTCAACCAGCCGGATCCACAATAAAGGCAACAGCAATATCCATAACTTTGAAAGAGTGAATATGGTCTGCCCAAATGGCGTGCCAGACCAGAAATACATTGCCGCCAGAACGCCAACGCTCGGCATCGGAACAAGCAACAGTAGCGCTATCAATGAGGATTTTTTCATAATCGATAAGGAACCGGTCAGGAGCCGCTTGACGCCTCTTCCTCCTTCTCATCGACGGCCTTTACAATCTCATCAATACTACCTTGAAGCTTAGAGATTGTCTTTTCGGCCTTTCTTATCATGTAACATGTCATCGCAGAGCAAAGAATGAATATCGAGCCAACAACAACGAGCATACGCTCCTCACCAGTGACCCCCGTATACAACAAGATTGCTCCGCCCAGCACCAGCAATGCCGCCATTGGCACCCGAATCCATTTGTGACTGGAAAGATTCGCGCCCTCACGTGTGATTGCGCGGTTAATTGTTCCCTGTGGTCTTTGCATAACGAGGGCAGTATATATGATTCCCTCAGGCTTGTTAAGCAAAAGTAACAACAAAAACTCGCACGCAAGCAGTTGCACCTTGACACTACTACGCGCCACTTTTACCATGCCTTATGTTCACTTGCCCAAGCACAGAACTGCAATTCCTTGTTTATTGCATCAACGAACAAAACGAAACTTTCGACGATGTATTACTGGAAAATCTCAATTGGCGTAGCATGAAAGACATGGCATCTCAGCATCGTTTGATACCGCTGGTATGTAAACAATTTCAGTCCATGCCTGACACTGGAATTCCTGCTGATATAAAAGCGGAATTCGAACAAAAGAACATCGCCAACTCGGCACGCAACGCGTTTCTATCCTTCGAACTAATCATGATACTGGATACCCTCAAGCAAGCTGGCATCCCGGCAATACCATTCAAAGGCCCCGTCCTCGCCGTCTCGGCTTACGACAACATCGGCCTCAGGCAATTCGATGATCTTGATATCCTTATAAAGAAAGAAGATATAATCAAAGCCGCTAAGCTCATGATCGACAAAGAATATCAACCCTTTATCGAGATGACGGAGACAATACGCAAGAAACACATAAATGCCGGATGGGGGTTCAGCCTTAAGAGCCCAGGCCTAGATTACCACCTTGAACTGAGCTCCAATGTACTGCCCGACCTCTACTCGTTTGAGCTTTCCGATGAGATGCTATGGAGCAACACCATTAAAATTCAATTTGATGGTCACGAGATAAACACCCTCTCTCCAGAGATCAACCTCTTGTTGCTATGCATCCATGGCACGAAACATTTATGGGATCGTCTGGCCTGGGTTGCTGATATAACATACCTACTGAACACCAACCCAGATATCAACTGGAACCTGATTCTGGACACAGCGACAAAAAGTGGAAGCCGCCGGATGCTTTTTCTCGGTCTCAATATAGCCAGAGAATTGACAGACTGCGAAATGCCGAGAAATATCGCCGGAATAATAGATATCGATTCCACAGTTGCTGACCTCACCGACAAAATATTAAAATCCTACATTTCCCCGTCAGAAACCGACAGCATGAAGGAAGAAATAAAGTTCCACCTGCATGCAAGAGAGCGACTCTGCGACCGACTGAGATATCTCCTCTCGATTATCTTTGCACCCGGCTACAGCGACTTGAACTTCGTTATACTGCCACGCTCTCTGTATGTTCTTTATTATATAATCAGACCGTTTCGTCTTCTTTGGACTCAAATCAAGAGCAATAACCAGCTTGGAAACTTGCCTGAATAAGAACGTCATGATATAATCGTCATCAACTTTGGAGAACATTTTGAGCGTTGATTGTTCAACTATAGATATACTTGGAACAAGAGTTCATCTGGTCCGAAGCCAACAGGTTCTGGATATTGTGGAGTGCTGGATTAAGGACGGGCCGAAGAAATGCCGTTTTGTTGTAAACACAGGATTCCATGGATTGCATATTGCGAGCAATAATCAGGACTTTCAGAATATCGTCAACTCAGCTGATCTATTTTCTCCAGACGGTATCGCTGCAGTATGGATCGCCAGACTGCTTGGCAAAAAACTTAAAAAGAGAGCTACCTCAGCCGAGATGATGCAGATGTTTTTCGAAAAAGCTGACAAGTGCGGCTATAAAAGCTTCTTTTATGGGGACACAGACGAAACACTTGAGGCATTGCGCATTAATCTTGAAAACAAATACCCGGGACACAAAATTGTCGGAACATATTCGCCTCCATTCAGACAACTCACCCAGGAAGAAGATGAATCTATTGTTAAAATGATAAACGAATCTAAGGCCGACGTATTGTGGGTTGGACTTGGACTGCCAAAGCAGGAAAAATGGATTTGCGAACACAAAGACCATCTCCATATTCCAGTAGCCATTGGGGTAGGAGCATGCTTTGGTTTCTACAGCCAGAAGGTCAAAAGAGTTCCCGCATGGATAGGTGACTCCGGCTTCGAATGGCTGTGGCGCTTATTTTTAGAACCAAGGAAATTATGGCGGAGGGATCTCTTGGATGGACCGAAGTTTCTGCTGACAATCATGAAGAACTGGCCAGCAATCAGAAAAGCGAATTCGTAATCTTCATGTCATCTCATTAGGGAACATATTTCTTCACACGCTTTATCCACATCAAAATAATTCCGGGCATAATCACGAGCCTTTATCGACATCTCCGCGAGCTTATCTCTGTCGGCTGCCTCCTCAATAGCCATCATAAGAACACCCGCCCCTCCTTCGCTTACCAGCCATCCGCAACCAGACTCCTTTATCCATCCTGCCGCGCTGCTCTCGACCGGCCCAATAAATATAACCGAACACCCTGCCATCATCACATCATGTATCTTGCAAGGTACAGCGCAACCCTGCCATCGCGCCCCAAGACTCACCAGTTGAATATCCGCACAACCAAGGTGAACGCCTAGCTCTGCGTCGGACACATAGTTGTGTATCTCAAACTGTGCATTAAATGCCTCCATTCGCTCAAGCTGATTTCGCCTCTTCCCATCCCCGAAAAATACCCACCGAATGTTCTTTTTGCTGGTTGTACGGCGCACGACCTCTTCAATCTCATCAAACCTGTGCGGTAGGCCCATGTTACCCGAGTACATGATAACCAGATCTTCTTTTCCCCAACCTCGCTCCGCGCGCAGTTTGTCTCTGCTCGCTTTGCTTGACGACTCTATACCTTTATTCGCCCAAAGCGGCACCCACTTAACAGGTGAAACACCGAGTAGCTCCAAATTATCAGCCATTTCTTTACAGATAGTCAGAACCAGACTGCTTCCTTTGAACTGCAAAGCTTCAAGCGATCTCAACAGCCGGGACGGAAAAATATTCATAACCCAATGACCATAGCGCCAGCCCCTGATTCGTGCCGACATTCTTACAGA
This sequence comes from Lentisphaerota bacterium, assembly GCA_030590485.1. Lineage (GTDB taxonomy): Bacteria > Verrucomicrobiota > Kiritimatiellia > UBA8416 > JAUUYL01 > JAUUYL01. Next base: position 7,226 of record JAUUYL010000034.1, read on the forward strand.
GAGCCCTGCAAATGGAGGCGAACTCATCGCCATAACTAAATCCGGCTTGATGTCGAGCCTGAGAAGCACGCAACATAAACAGACATGAAACGACATATAATTGAGAATTGCGCCAACACGCGTATTCATGCTGAATCCTGATGAAGACAAACGGCGCACATTCACACCCTCAAAAATTTCATTTGACGAATAACGCTCTGTTCCTCGATATGAAGCCTTTGAACAGATTACCGTTACTTCGTGACCTTCCCTGACGAGGTATTTAGTAAGGTCGGTGAGCACACGCGCCGTTGGCGCAAGATCAGGTGCATAATACTGATTAACGAAGAGTATCTTCATCCTGTGGATTCCGTCGAATCTTCCCCCCTGCGCGAGACCATCTTCGCTGGATTACCGGCAACCACCGTCCATGGCTCAACATCCTTCACGACAACTGAGCGCGCGCCAGCCACACCCCCCTCACCCACCTTCACTCCCGGCCCCACGAAGACATCCGCGCATATCCACGCACCCTTTCCGATCTCTATCGGCTTTGTTGCAAGGCCCATACTAGAATCGCTGATATCATGAGTCGCCGTGCACAAATAACTGTACTGACTTACAGTCGAATGAGCTCCTATATGGATCTTGTCTACACAATAACAGTCCACATACTCACCGATGCGACTGTGGTCTCCCATGCAAAGGTTCCATGGTGCCCATATTCTGCATGATGAATATATTCTGACGCCCTTACCTATCTTTGCGCCAAATATTCTAAGTAAAACCCGTCGCCATCCATGAGCACACCTGCCTGACGCCCGAAACAAAATCAGCCAAACAACACCCCAAACAGCCCGCCCAGCCTTGCTGGCAAGCGAATGTTCACTCTTGCTCTTCGCTAAGTCAATTTTCATATATCCACAATATCCGGTTGCGACCCATTGCCCAATATCCAATCGTAAACTAATTTTATGCGCGAAGCCACATCAGACCACATATATTGCTTTTTGACCAGCTGCCGTCCTTTTTCGCCCATCCCCGCACACTGCTCATCTGTCATGGCAAGCATTTCCCTGATTCCGCGAGCCATTGATTCAGGATCAGAACTTATCTTTATTGCCGCATCCTGTTCATAACCAACCTGCAAATTGCATTCGGGCGTCATCAGCACCGGCAATCCGTGCGCCCACGCTTCCAATAATGCTATTGGCGACCCTTCGAATAGTGAGGGCAGAATAAACGCCGAGGCGGAATTGTAAGTCGCCGTCTTATCATCTTCGTACTTCGGGCCTGAAAACGTAACAGAGCGTCCTTCATCCAACTCAGCTACAAGAGTTCTCAGTTTATCTTCATATCCGTATTCTCCCCAACCGGCAATCGACAAGTTCCATTCTTCGCGCAAACTCGGCTTATCTTTCATCACACGCGACCATGCTGTCAACAAAGATTCCAGGTTCTTCCCGGGATGTAATCTTCCCAGGTAAAGCAATGTCTTCTTCCCCTGCTTTGCTTTTCGACTGCGCTCCTCCGGCTCAGGAATATCAACGCCATTGGGAACGATGCAAATAGGATTCTTCAGCCCATAAGCCCTAATTGAGCTGGCTTCAAATTCCGAGAGCGCTCTGATGCATGTCGCGCCGGCAAGATATTTCTTCTCGAAAAAAGTGCCCGCCATAATCTTTTTTAATCGTGAACATCTCAATGCGACAGGATTAAGCATGCCATGCGGTGAAACCATGTAGGGCTTTCTGTAGCGAGTGGCCCACCTGTAAGCTGCTACCCCGGTATAGTTCCACAATCCATGCCCGTGCGCCATGTCTGCCTTTTGGCAAGTCAAGACTTCCAACATCAAATCAGGTGAGTAACCCGCCGGTCCGCAAGATTTAAACACCTTTGGCCTGTTGACACCCCATAATCCGAGATCACTGTCCGTACAATCATCATGTAGAGCAAATACTTCAGATTGAACATCCTGATCACCCAGACATTGCACGAGCCGCATTACACCATCGTGCATCCCGCCCGCAAGACGCGAAACCGACTGAACAGTTGTAATTGTATTCATCACCCGTTCTTCACTCTGCCGTTTCCTCTCGCTGAGTCGTTAGTCGCGCATGCAACGCCGCCAGATAAAGATAAACGGCAACCATTATCAGCGTAGCAACAGAAAAACTAGCCGTAGTAGTCTCAGGTATACTGCGCACGGTAAAGAAGACCATTATGATGCTCGCTTCCGTAAACAGCTGTTTATCCGCAGTCTCCATCAAATCTCGCAATTTGTTCAGCCTGAAGAACAAACGCCAACCGACAATCCATGAGATAATGAAAGGAATAAACCCTATAATGCCACCGTTCATAAGTGCCTGTAAATATGTGTTGTGAACATTCTCCTTGATCGAATGCCTGTCCGCCCAGTTCCCTTGTCCGAGAAACGGGTGCTCAGCAATCACCCGAAGAGCTTTCTTGTAAGCTCTTGTACGACCCGACATTGACTGCAGTTCTTCCTGTTCCTGTCCACGTTGTACGTGAACCTCAACTCGATTGATAAGAACAGCCTCATACCCACCCGCATAAATCATACCGACAATAATAGCTATTAAGAGGTATACAATCTTGGATGTCCTCGACATTATGAGCAAAAACACAAGTGCCACTACAAACCCTATCATCGCACCCCTTGACTGCATATACCAGATGATCACCGCGCAAAACACTGCCGGCACAAGCCAAAGCCAACGTCGTCTGGATTCATCCCCCCCGAATCTGCACAGCGCCAGAAGAGAGCACACGCCGCAGAATCGAGCTATACCCGATGATCTCGACATATCCATGCCGCCTATCCCTCCCCTGTAATGACCGAACATGCTGTACCCTAAAAAAAGTCTCTGCCTCGTCACTACGATCAAGCCTAATGTGATACCACTCACAAAGAGCCACGTCAATACAAGCAAAACCCGCTCACTCCTGATATCCTCTCGACCATCAAGAAACAGCTGCAGGACATAAATGGTGGCCATGTAGGCCACGCCAAAGTAGAAAGCAGACTCAAAATGTGGCGCCAACAACGATGCGACAAGAACAATCCAGCCATAAGCTTCCATCCAGAATACGGGATTCATTTTCCCGCCTGTACGACATCGGGAACGATAAGCAAAAAGAGCTATCGGAAATAATAAATAAGGCATAAAAGCTCTGACCGCATGAATTTGCTGTGTAAGTGTAGCAAACCGATATATATGCCAGTAGCCTGAGTTAATATTTGCCCACAAAAGCACCAGGCAGAAGATCGGAAATCGGAGCTTTCGAAATGTAGTACCATTAATCATTGTCATCCGCACCTTGCATCAATGCCTGGTTATAAACTTCTTCAAGAAGCCCTGCTTTCACCCGCCAGGAATAATCCTCCGCCCGCTTCTTTGCGCCTCTCGACAATTCCAGCCGTTTCCCCTCGTCATTTGCCAAACTGATTATCGCCGCCCTTAATAATTTAGAGATCTTATTTCTATCGTCAACCGGAATCTTAATGCCACAGGTCTCATCTACCACATCAGTAAAACCGCAATGGTCGGGACATATAACCGGCACCCCGAACATGATGGATTCCAGCAGAACAGATGACGTAAGATCCTTCATGCTTGTTATTATAAATGCGTGTGACATTCGCATAACATTCCAGGCGCTGTCACGAGATACATTGCCGTGCCAACGACAGCGCTCACTCAAACCCAAACGTTGCGCCATAGACTGCCAATTTCTCGTACACGAGCCTTCACCCAATATATCAAGTCGCCAATCCACTTCATCAGACATTTTTCTGAGCGCCAACAGCAATAGTGGTAAAGCTTTCCCAGGGAGATGCTCTCCACTCCAAGCCATACGAAACCCGGCTCCATCCTTGCGACACAACTCAGTATGCTCCGGCGGTTTGTCGATTCCTATCTCGCATATTACAGCACTCTCAACACCATACGCTTTATCAATCTCATTTCTGATTGATGACGTTGCGGCAATCACCGCGCCTGACTCTTCAGCCCTGGCAAACGCTCTCTTGGGAGAATTCAGAAACCGTTTATCAAGTGAGTTGATTATGTTTCTTAAAGAATAGTAAAAAGCTCCCTTGACCCCCGTGAGAGGCAGAAGATGCCACGGCGTATTCTCTAATCCTCCTATAGGGCCCCAAACAAATGGTAACTTCAATTTATGAAAACCGCCAGGAAAGCGAAAGCCGACATAGGTAATCAGGTGACATAGGCTATAGTCATTAGTGTCACAAAGCCGCCTGGCTAATCTGTACGCAGACAGCTGCCATAAACGATAGACCCAGTTCATTATAATCTTCAAGAATGAGTGTTCTATGCGCCTCCACATCTTCGAAGTCTTATGATAATGCCAAAACTTGTGTTCTGGATAATAAAAGTTAATTCGTGAAGAAAAACCCGGATTCTCTTGAAGCCAGCGCTCAATATCTTCGCGCTCAAAAGCAGCACTGATGACATCTACATGATACTCTTCAGATATCATCTTAACCCAGCCCCACCCCACTCCATGTTCCGAACCTCGGTATGGGTTGCAGGCATAAGCTACTGCTAATATTCTCCGCTCATTGTTCATGAGAACAGCCCCACTATATTGCCAATTCCTCGCAACAACAGTTTCTGTCGACCGGGAACCAATCCACCAAGCATCGTCATCAGCCATCGGCCGGTCATTGCCAATGTAAAAGAAAACACCGATAGTCCATGCTTCTTCACCAGATACAGCCTGTTGCGTGTCTCCGCTATTCCAAATGCAAATGAACTTACTCTCCCGGCAGGTGATTTATGATGATCATATTTCGCCTCTGCAACTACCGCCAATCTATATCTTTTGCTGATGGAATAAGAAAAATCAACATCCTCGAGATAACTGTAACCCGTAAAATACTCATCAAACCTGAACTCTTTCAGCAGATCCACGCGTATAACCGAAGCACCGCTGGTCATCCACTCAACCCAAGTGGTCTCGTCAAGTTTGCCATACATACTCTGCCAGCCTGACCTCGCAACCTTACCTGGCTCAGCATATATACCCAATGCCCGGACAAGCCATGAGTGCTTCAGCGAAAGGCCCAACCGAACTTTTAGATTGTCAGTATCATAAAAAGCCGCCCCGCCCACCGAATCATCCCCATCCCTCCAGAATGCAAGCATCTTTTCCAGAGCACCCGGGTGCAACACCTGGTCGTCATCAAAAAAACATACAAGATCCATGCCCTGCTCAACAAACTCAATTCCTCCATTTCGCTGGGCTGAAGCAGAAGCCGCACCTTGCCATCTCTTGCACAAGACAGGCAATTCCGGAAACTCATCGGCAAGACCCTCCAACGGCTTCGCACCGGCATCAATAATTATTACCTGATGCGGACGTATGGTCTGCCTCTGTAAGCTTGCCAACATCTGCCTGATGTCTTCAGCTCTGTCCTTAGTGGGTATAATAAAAGCTATTTTCATATTCCGACGGGCTATATTTGCCCTTTCCTTACATCAAATGCACGCCATCAATCATGATGGAAACATGCTCAAGGTTCCCTGCAAGCCATCTTCATCATTGGAACAGACAGCCAGCAAATCCAATGCCTCCAACATATTGTCTGAGCGATAGAAAAAATCCTGCAACCCATGTTCATCAATAAAGGCCGTGTCGACTCCCGGCACTTCTGCTGATTGCGAAACCATCATCTTTCTTATTCTCTTCAGGAGAAAATCAGGAAGCGCCGCCCTAAGAACCGATCGTAAGTTAAATTCCGTTCTTGCATTCTTGCGAGCCCTGTCAAGACGATCCTTTTCGATAGAATAAAGAGGTTCCTTTGCAAAAAGACCCCAAATGCCGACTGCAGGAAAAAAATCACCAAGCAAAGACTCCAGTTCGTCGTGAAGATACTCACGCACATGGAACCTGTTCCATGGCTTCATGCCCGGATCCAACCTGAGATTGGCATTGGGCGTTGTGAGAAATACAATTCCTCCAGGCGCAAGCACTCTTCTCATCTCTCCAAAGTATACATCATAATCAACAATGTGCTCTACAACCTGACAACTTACAATCATGTCAAACTCATCATCCTCAAACGGAAGCCGCTTCCCATCGATCTCCTGGAAATGTATTCCCAAGTGACCATATTTCTGTTTTGCAATCATAACAGCTTTCTCGGAAACATCTACCCCAACTACCTCTCTGGCAAAAGCGGACAAAAGTTCACAGCCGTAGCCTATGTTGCAGCCAAGATCAAGTACCTTCTTCCCGGCAACTAATCGGCATGCCTGGGAATAGGCATACGTGTGTATCAGATGCTGGACATATTCGTTTTTCGACTGAAAATCGTTCGTCTCAATCAAGACATGTTGTTCCGCATGAAGCTTCACCATCTTCTCGTGCGACAGCATATTTACCTCCATATAATCATGACCTAGCGCAAGCCCTTAGACTTTTGCACCCCACTATATACACATCAGGTACTACATCAAGAGATTACCGCAATACACTCAAAATGCATTCTTTAAGCTTCCTTGGTACCTTTAAAACTTGCTGAAAAAGAAAATGTTTTGCCATCATGCGGGAATATATATCTATACCTTTTGCCCCACTTGCGATTTGAGCATGAAGCGCCTGTATATTTTGGCGAGCGGCATATGAACCAGCCAAAAGTCGCAACCGCTCAAAAAACGGCGGTCGTACCGGCTTAACACGCTTTACGGGGGGGCTTTCTCTTTGACGCAGCCAAAGCCTGTAGGCAAGCTCAACTCGCTTTTTACGAACTACACCGGCTTGACTTCCGATCACACGATCAATAGGCAGTGGCTCAATATGCAGAGATCCACTCTCCAGGCCATGAAGCAACATCTTATTGACTTGCTCCGTACGGGCAATTATTAGATTAGTTCCGCGAAATTCTGAGATATATTCAGGTAGCCAAGCGTCCATAAACACAACATCAGCAGTTTCCGCAAATATATCGTCACAAAAAGTACAGGCGCGCAGCGCAGATATATGCCACAGCCTCCAGAAGAAACGCATATCACTGAAATTGTATACCTCCTCCTTCGCATCAGTGAAAGACACTCCGTAAGACCTGGCAGAGACTCCATCTTTCTTGGAGCGATAACATACCTCCGTGATGCCTCCAGCATCCAGCCCGTTACGACGTATGATCAATTCCGTAAAGCCTTTCGAGCAAAGCTGGCCACACACCAGACCAACACAGACCTTCAGGCGCTCTTTCAAGCCGGGATTCCGCAAGGCAGCCAACCTCAAGGCCTTTATAAAACAAGGAAGACCCACCACCGCATATTTACCCGGAGTCTTCATAATCAGCCGTAATACTTCTGATAGTTCAATAGGGTAATAAGCGGGCTTTCCGGCCTGTAGTATCTCTTCACAAGTATTCATGATCCTGTACTCAAACAGAGAATCAGACCTACCCGTCTTTGCCACACATACCACACGATCCACTACGCCAGTCGACAGTAACTCCGCCAGAAACCAGCTTGCAATTCCTCCGGAGCCAGCTCGCTGCCTGTGTTCTTCATTTTCCACATATCCAACATATGAGCTTAAATAAAAACCTGCTTCCGGGCACTGCTTCACTCCCGGTTCAACGCCATAAATGCCCGATGCAATATCATCTTCATATTCATTCCCGTCAGCAAACGGACAGACCCTGAGACAAAGATCACAAGCATCCAGGCAGCGTCCTCTGTCGAAAGGCACATAACCAAAACCAACGCTGTCCCGCATTTCAAGGTTTTCGGAAGGACAGGCCCCTGCGCAAACTCCACACCCTATGCAATAATCTTTCGCTACTATCTTCTGGCATACATTACTCATAATAAGTCGGCTTTATGCCAATGCCCTCTCAAGAAACTTTATAGATTCCTCTATCATGTCATCTATTCTCTCGTGCACCGCATCATAATCTATAGTATCTGCCGACACATGCTCAGGCACAACATCAGCCGCACAGGAGATTAAACGTTCTTCAATTCCGCAGCTCGACAAAACATCCTTGATGCGCATGGCCCGAGGCCCATTACTGCAGGTGACAAAAGGCTTTCTATGCTTTATCGCAAATAACGTTCCGTGATAAGAGTCCGTGCAGACATAACCGGCATCATGTATAAGCCTTACGAATTCTGACGGGCCTATCCCCTCCAGATATTGATCAGCAAACGGATACTGAGCTTTCGATGAAATAGAAACTACCCGCTTAGGGTCATCTCTATTTATCATGTCAATTGCCGCCCTGATACAGGGCGCAACATGACGTGATAAAGAATATACTAAAATACAACCCCCGTGCGGAAGCGGTGATGACATTACACCATCAAAATCCCAAAGCAGTGTCGGATCAAGAACATCAGTCGGCCGGTGATGAGTATGAGCATGAACCAACTCACATCCTCCCGCACCCCTGACCGAGATATGATCAAAATTGTCAAGCCATCCATCAAGTTTTTCAAGAAACCAGCGAGGCTGATTCGTCTGACCGAAGCATGTCGCATAACTCACCTTCCGCAACCCGCTCTCCTCGCGACAAAAATCAAGGAAATAAGCTGTCCTCGGATCCGTCCAGAAGTCCGCATTCCAAACCTGATCACTTCCCACTAATAAACAGTCATATTCACCCACAACAGAAGAAAGCTGATCGACTTCCAACTTTTGAGACAAAACCAAATGTTCTGTTCTGAATTCACTGAATAAGGACCGATTCAAAGATAACACCTCGCCCCGGGTTCTACCAAAACGCAATACGTCAAGACACCCAGCTATCGCGCATTTGACAGCCAGCACTATCTTACGCCTGGGATTATATCGAAAGTTCAATATCCGGACATCATGCCCCATCTCACGCAACTTCTGCTGCAGGCCATAGGCCTGGAGTACCGCTCCGTAATTGTCAGCATAATGGAATGTAAGTATACCTAGACGCATCCAGCGCTCCTTTATCTTGCAACCTTTACTAGCACCCTATCAAACTGAAGCCAAAACCTGTACTACTGCTTTTCTCACAGTTTGACCTTCGAACCCTGCTGATGTTCTTCAAAATAGTCTTCCACAAGTGATCGAGCCATTTGACAAAAATGCTCTACTGAGAATTTATCCTTTTGACCCTCCAGCTTTTGCAATGCTTGTTTCTGTATAGACTCATCCTGCAACATACCATCAATCTTTTTTACAGCTTCGGCTATCGAACAGAACTGTAACTCCTTAAACGGCACAATCTCCGTCTGCCCCCCTGTATCCGGCACGAAGGGAATACAGCCTGCCTGCACAAATTCTGCCACTGTAATACCAAACGCTTCGTGGGGACGGGTGTGAATCGCAAATCTATGCCCCGCCAGCAAATCTTCTTTACCAGCACCACTCTTGCGCCCCTCCAGGGTGATCCAGTTTTTGTTTGCGCAAAGTTGCCGCACCATTTGCCCATAAGGATTATTTTCTATCTCACCTATCAAATGAAAATGAATTTCATGGCCCAATGCGCGAACCTTTCCCAGAATCTCGATTTGTTGCTCAACGCGTTTTTCGCGGGCTATACGCCCAATAGACACAAAACCCACGGTCTTATCTTTCCACGGCTTCTTGCTGCACTCCGCCAATACCGGGGGATAAACTATTCCGTCACAAATATATCCGTACCTATCACATATGATTTCTGCCGACCAATTTGAATTAGCTATAATGGTTTGTGTCCCGTCAAAGAAAGACTGATGTGAGCACCGCTTCCCGGAAATCAGTCTACATACAAGCAGATAGCATCTCCTTAAAAGATTATCTCTATGAATCATGCTTGATGCATCATTCGGTACTGGATCAAATTTACAGGACAAATCGCGATCCCAGCCAAAATCAGCTATAAAGTGTAATCCTGGCCCGCCCCAATCGGAAATATTGTAAGCAGAAATACAAAGGTCATATTCCTTCCCTATTTGCCTTGTGAAACGCATATAATATGCCCGTCTTAATGCTGCAAACGAACAGTTATTTCGCATGCCAACAGGAACCGACACAGTACGAACATGAACTTCATCTTGCTGAATTGCTGTTCCGTAGAACTGGTTCAAGTCATCCAGGTCTACATATCGAGTCGTAACCAAAGTGACATCAAAATCATCCTTCAGCGTATGCAGCAGCCACATTGCTCTTGCTTCTGACCCACCACGCCCTACGCATGGATGACCTATACAAACAGATCTTTTCATAATACAGATTGCAACACTTTTTTAAGCTTCTTAACCTGAGTGCTTGCATTACCTTTGCACTCAATCCGGTCGCGCGCTGTTTTTCCCATCCTAATGCGTAACCCTACATCTTCTGCAAGCAGTTTCATTTTCTCTGCCATCGCGCGCCAATCACGTTCTTTCACAAGAAAACCTGTTTTATCATCCAGCACCAGTTCCGGAATCCCGCCATGAGAAGTAGAAACCACGGGCAGGCCGCATGCGGCCGCCTCGGCCATACATACACCCCAGCCTTCTTCGTCACCTTTCGATGAAATTGTTGAGTGTTGAAGAAGGACAGATGCAGCACGCATCTCCTCTGCAACTTCCTTGTGACTTAACGTACCGGCAAAACGGACTGCGTCCAAAAGCCCGTTTCGCGCGGCGTATCTCTTCGCCTTACCAAGTAATGGACCATCGCCTATCATGAGTAACGTAGCGTCTTTGTGCACCCTCTGGCACTCCTTAAAGGCCCGAAGACTGTATAGAGTTCCTTTCTGACCGACAAAACGGGCTACAGATATGAACCTCACTGGTCTTCCCGCCTTCTCCCAGTCCGGCCAGAACGCCTTCGTATCCGCCCCGCAAGGAATACAATGTATCTTTCGAGAATCACACCCTATACTCCTAAGCCTTGTGGCCTGAAGACGTTCGTTGACAACCACTACTGCGGAAGCATAATCCAATAGCTCCTTTAATTGCCGGCGATATCCTTTAAGCCTCCAACACTCACTCAGATCCATACCATGAAAATGCGGGACCACAGGAATGCCCAACTCTTTTAACAAGGGAAGCAAAGCTACAGCAAGATGACCGAACTCAACCAGAATGATATCAGGTTTATACTTTCTCAGCTCCTTCTCCAGCTTCATCTTTGACGCGGGCGGCATCTCTATTTTCCCCGACCCTAAGATTCTTCTCTGCATATACTGCAAAGCCCGCATGGGAAATGATTTGGCATTATCAATAAAATCACCCTCTATTGATACGAACGGCAGACCAGCATCCCCCTCCTGTAACTGCTCTGCAAATACCCTCTGAACAAACGCTGTAGCATCAAGATCTATTATATGCCTTCGTATGAATGACTCAGGTGGAAAACTAAAACATATAAGCCCTATTCTCATCCGGAACAACCTTTCTATTGAGACTTCTTGCCCACTGTATCCAACACATATCCCGCAATCATCATCAACATAGGATCCTTAACAAGGCAGAGCGACAGCATATACACAACAACAAAAACACCAGCCTTTAACAACGCTCCAGACAATCCTCCCCGGCAATAATATCCCACAGCAAACGCGATAACCAATGCTACTGCAGCAATTGAGCTATAACGCAATCCCGTGCGGACAACAACAAGAAAAGCCCTTCTTTCAGCGCGAAACAAACAGACTCCCATACAAACTACTATAGTCAATTGCGCGGAGACCGTGGCAACAGCAGCTCCACCCCCTCCAAATGCAGGAATCAAAATCCAGTTGAGCAGTCCATTTAATACAACAGCAAACGAAACACCCTTCAGAACCGCCAGCTCCAGATTCTTTGGATACAGTATCTGCTGAATAATGAACTGATAGATTCCCGAGAACACAAGTCCAACGGCCAGTATCCTGACAAGCGGAACTGAGAGTGAGGCCTGCACGCCGAACACTGCGGGCATGACAAAGTCAGCCAACAGCAGGATCAACGCTGCGACGGGAAAGATACCAAAACATAAGAAAGAACACACTTTGCTGATAAACTGAAAATGTGTATCGGCAGTTTCGTTCTCGTGATAATAAGAGGATCGAGGCGTAGATACAGCTATTAACCCTACCACCCCATACAATGCCAACATCACTACCTTGTCTGCCACAGCATACAGACCCACCTCTTCCATGCCCGACATATATCCAAGCATAGTTTTATCAAGTGAACTGCAAATTACGAAAGCAATACTCCCAGCCAACATTATAGCTACAGCTTTCAGATGCCTGAAAGGCCTGAACGCGGCTAATGAAACCTCCTTTATAGATATATACCTATTCAGAAACAGGACATTCACCATACTGGACAACACCTGACTGCCGACTGTTATTAATGCAAATATCCTGTAGTCAGATTCCGTATGAATCATGGTGAAAATGCATATCACTACGCATACGCGCAGAACGAGATCTTTGATTGCCAGATACTTAAACTCCTCCATGCCCGTAAAAAGCCAACTGAAACCAAGAGGCCAGGCCAGTATAGATAGACTGCATATCCATAGAAGCGTTTGATCAAATCCCGACCCGCGTGAACAGAACATATACACCGCAAGACCACAAAAACTCACCGCCGCGCCGACAATGTGCAGAAAACACAACTCCAGCGAAAGAATCGACAATCGTGAACGATCATCACGGCAACGAGCCACCTGGTGCATGCCATAAGTCGGAAGCCCCAAAATCGCAATAATCGCAAAATACGTTATTATTGACTGCGCAAATACAACCCGTCCAAAATACTCAGGATCCAGAACTCTGAATACATACGGGAACGTAATCAGCGGAACCAAAATAGCGGCGATCCTGTTGATCAGGTTCATCGCCAAACTGACAGTCAGAGATTTATTCCTTTTAGTCATCAAAACAGATCTATCTGGCAGGCTTGCAGCTGAACAATAACTGCCGGCAATCAGTCACCCCTTTAAGTATTTCTCCAGGCCGTCTCGCAAAATAATCATCATCTCGGAATCAACGACTTCAGACCTGTCGCTATCAAGCCTTACAGTAACAACAAGCCTGGAAGATACTCCATCACCTGTTCGAAATGGAAGATCCAAAACCCACGACCCATCGTCAGACATCTTTTTCAGCGGCTTCTTCTCATAGACATATGATTTATCTTTGGTACGCAACACGACATTCTCCAAGCCCAGACTTTCAAAAAGTTCCTCAGACAAATCCCATACGGCATTGTTGTCGCTGGCGTCCTGCATCATGGCAAGAATACGATACATCATTGCCCGCCCGTCCTGGTAATCCCCCCTCAGGTCCGCCTCACCGGAAAACCGATCAAGAAGATCACTTATTTTGATTCCCGAAAAGAACCGGAAGCAAACAAAGACCAGCAATGCAAGCACTACAAGCACAATCAGAACCATCTCATTGTTGCCAAAAATGAGCAAAAGCGCGGCCCCCAGAAGACCCACGCAAACTGCGTAAAGGACAACAAGAGCTTTCCTGTAGCCCAGTCCTTCGACCAGTCTGTGATGTATATGCATCCTATCGGACGATGACAGAGGCACTTTCCTGAACCATCTTCTTGTTATTGCCAACACCGTATCCAAAAGAGGAAGCCCCATCGCCACAACCGGGATCAAGAGCGCCACCGCGGCATCCGCCTTTCTAATCCCGCAGAGTAGAGTAAAAGCGGCTATAAGATAACCCAGCAAAAGGCTACCGGAATCGCCCAGGAATATTCTTGCCGGAGGAAAGTTGAAAAAGAGAAACCCCAGTATAGCTCCCGCCATACAGGCGAGCAAAAACATGCCCATGTGGTTGTGGAAATTCAGGCTCAAAAAGAACAGTGTCACCACGACAAAGAGGCAGGCGCCGGCAGCCAGCCCGTCGATGCCATCCAGCAGATTGACGACATTCATGCACACAAGAAACCACAAAATCGTTACAGGCAGCTCCAAGACTCCCAGAAAAAGATCCCCACCCCCCAGCGGGTTTATCACTGCAACGATTCTGAAGCCCATGAAATACATAAAACCAGAAATAATTATCTGAACAAAAAACTTAAGAGCGGCATTCAAGTCAAAGATGTCATCCATAAGGCCCAGACCTGTTACCATTGCCGCGCCCGCGAAACACACCAGGATTCTGTTGATGTTGGCCGTCAATATTGCTGACATCGGTATCTCGCTAAGAAACAAAACCAAAATCGCACTGGGTATTACGATGGCAAAAAATATGGCGAGCCCGCCTACCCTTGGCACATCACGTCCGTGCTTCTTCCTGAACCCATCCGGTTTGTCAACAATTCCAGCTCGAGTCCCCAAGGTTATGGCACCCCGTGTGAGAGCTAACGCCGTCACCATCGAGCACAGAAAACCAACAAGTATGGTAGTCAACCCCATATACAATTATCCATTATCAATTATATTCAAAAAGCACGACATCCAGCCCGTAAGGCCTGAGTTCTTTAGCCCGCTCAAGGCACAAAGCACCATTGGCCCATTGGCCCTGAACAACCTGAGCTCTGCCAAGCCACAGCCAGCCGAGATAATCAGTAGGAGCATAATAAACAGAGAGCGCTGATACCTGTAACGCTTTTTGCGCCAACTGTGCACGTAGCTCTATATCAATCTTCTCGCTCAAACTCCACCTCACCAGATCAGCCGATATTTCGCGCAACATCCCGGGACTGCATGTATCCCCCGACTTAATCAAGTCTACCTCGGTGAGAGCACTTTGAACTGTCCTGTTTAATACTCCAGGATCTTCCACCTTTTCAATCAACCGCTCAGCATAACCAAACCTCTCAAATGCGACGGCACGACGCAAGCACGACAACTCCATTGACGCAAGAATCGCAAGCAGGACCAAAACTACAAGGGGTATTAAACGAGCCTTTAAATCCCATAGTCTCAATATATGCTTACCCTCCTCGTGATCAGAATCAACATCCGAGTCCCATACCGCCGACATATGAACGGTCGCGACCGCCAAACCACACATGGCACTCAAGAGAAACGCATTTGCGGGCTTGTGAAGACTGTAATCCAGGAAACTGTGCAGCATTACGGCAATAATTCCAAAGACCAAGCACATGACATATCTGCGTGCCCGCCTGATGGCATCCGGATAATGCCGACAAATCGTCCGAAAGAAAAACATAAGCGCCACAAGAAATGTGCAGCCACACAATATACCGCCTTCCGCAAAAAGTTGCGCCCAGTCGTTGTGCGCGTGTAGAAATATACCAGACCCCAAAGTCATACCCTGATATATAGGGAATACATGCTTAAAGCTGCCGAACCCACAGCCCAGTACCGGAAAGTCTTTAAGGAGCAACATTGTATCACGTGTTATAACCGCGCGAGTGTCAGACAGAGGATCCTTTATTACGCCAACCAATGAGCCCAAGCGAGAGAATACCGGCTCCCAGCCCATCCAAACAGTAAGCGCAAGAACCAGCGATATAGTTGTCCACAATATCAGGCGGCCACCGGAACGCTCTTTTGTTCTGGATAATATAATCCACACCAGCCCTGTTGCCACCAGCAGACTCACCACTGCACCTCGGGAAAGAGAAATGAATATCGCCGCCCCGAAAAGAGCCAGCGAAAACCCAATAAGAACAATCTGGCTGGCCAATTGCGAATCTATCCAGGCCATTTGCTCACGCCAGTCCGACAGCCACTCTTTTTTGATATCAGGCAAACTGGAACAAAACAAGGCCAACGCCATACTGAAAACCATAAGCAGATGAAATGCAAAATGATTCCTGTTGGTGAATGGGCCAAAAACAGCTCCAGGATAACGAGGCATGTGAAACCAGAATATTTTTTCCGGTGCCACACCTGAAAACTTATGCGCCAACGACAAAACAACCATAATAAAAGAAGAGACAAGTATCGTGGTGGTTATCCATTTTATATGCGCCCAACTTCTTATCGCGTTGGAGAAAACAACAAAAACACCCAAGTATCCTACAAGAAGAAATAAGGCACTGTGTGTCGCCATCGGCACTGAAGAAATACAACTCCATTGCCGGTTGAGAAACCCCTCCGGAAGAACTTCATTCACGCCCATCTGCCGAAACAACCCATCACGAACAGCGCCAGCTTCAACTGTCATAGGATTGAATATCCTGGCTAAGAAGTTTGGAATAGTTATCAACTGCGCCAGCACCATCAGCAACATAAGAACAAGCGTCACGCTCAATGCCCGCGCCATAACACGTCTTTCAGGGAAACACACCTTTGACAAGAGAAATAAACCCAGGCTCGCAGCAGATATTACACACACAAATAAATATGCCCATGGTTCAGCACTCCCAAAAAGCCAGGGCGCAATAACAACCGCAGTCAACGCCAGGTTGCGAGCCGATCGATAAAATATACGCTGAACTCTATGATACTCAAAATCCGAATAATCAGGCATGGGGCAAGACCCCCTTTCCTGGACAGTGGACAGCGGACAGCGGACAGTGGACTTTATAGAACATAGGAGAATGCTCCGTGAATCGTGAATACGGGACAAATCATCATTGTGGAATATTCGATATTCATGCTTACTGCCTACTGCCCACTTGTCCGCCATGGCCTTAGCGAAGGCGGATTGCCTATTTTTCCTCTTCCAATACAGAGTCTTCTATGTCGCGATCTTCGTTGTAATAGGAGCGATGGTAATCCTTACGGTACGATGCATATCCATAATAATAATACGATGAATAATTGCGCCCGAGCTTAGATATCTTAACCATGTTCAGAATACCGCCGATAATATCTACATTTACGGCATCCAACTGTTCAAGCGCTCTATTCAACATAGATCGGTTGTTTTTGCCCGCCCTTACAACAACCACTATTCCATCGCAAAGGGTACTCACAATACATGCATCCGAAACATAAAGGATCGGAGGCGTATCGACAATCACCCAATCATATTCTTTTCGAAACTTCGCCAACAGCTCTTCCATCTTTTTTGAACCCAAAAGCTCCGCCGGGTTAGGACTCTGCGGCCCGGCAAGAATCACATCAAGATTCTCTACTGCTTTGCCCTCATGCATTATATGACTAATTGATTCCTCGACCGTGGCTTCACCAACCAGAACGCTCGATAAACCCACCCTGTTTTTAAGACCATGCACCCTATTGACCATTGGCCGATGGAAATCAGCATCAAGCAATAAAACTTTCCTTCCGCTCAATGCAATCGTCAGCGCTATATTCGACGCCGTAGTGGTCTTTCCTTCCGCCGGACTTGCGGAAACAAAACCAAGCACCTTCTTCTGATCTGCGGGAATGGAATAAAACAGATTAGTTCTAATGTGACGATATGCCTCGGCAATCGACGACATAGGATCCGTGAGAGACATCCTGCCAGGAATTAGCTTAGAGCCCTTGCCACCATCGGAACCATCGATCTCACACCCATCAATGCCAGTACCCTGCTGAGGCGGCGCTTCACCGGGCTTGAGTTTCTTTTTAGGTGCCTTCTTGCGATTGAGCAAAGGTGCCTCTTCTTCCATCTTGGGAATGAAACCTATTACCGGCAATCCAAGCCTATGCTTCAGATCCTCCGGCGTCTTAATGACATCATCCAGATCCTCAACAACAAAAGCTACCCCTACACCCAGAATCAGACCCAACATGGCAAACATCATCATCCCGCGCTTCTTATCAGGCCTGATCGGAAATGTCGGCAGGCTGGGCTCCTCAACAATATCAACGTTAACTTTCAAGTAGCCTGCACTTAGATCGACCTGGCTCATCTTCTCTATCAATGTGTCAAGAAGCTTCCTGTGACGGCTGACATCAGCCTGCAGCCTGGCATATTGAAACGATTCCTGCGCGAATCCGAGTGCGCTCTTCTTCTGGTCCTGATACTGCTTCTCAAGATCTATCTCTTTCGCCCTGAGTGCCTTCAGCTCATTAATCACCGATTGAACTCTCGTATTAACGGCTTCCTTAAAATCACGCTTCAAGGCAACTATCTTCTGCTCTGTCGACTTTAGAAGCGGATGAGCTGCCCCGTATACATTTCTTAATTTCGTTAACTCCGCCTCTGTCTCCTGAATATCATCACGCAATTTTGTCGCTTGCGCATCTGCCTTTACCACCGGAACTGTATACAAACTCTCAGCCTTCTTGTCATTGCTCTCCTTGCTCGCAAACAACTGCTTGATAACTGTCAATTGCGAAGAAAGATCCACCCTGCTCAACTGCGTCTCAGTGAGTTTATCATTGAGCTCGTTCAGCCTCTTGATTACCGGCTGGTCAGCATCCTTGCCGGCTGGAGATATTTCCGCCGTGTTCTGACGAAACGTCTGTAGATCCCCCTCGGCTTTAGCAAGCAACCCCTCCGCCTTGTCCTTCTCGCGTTCCAAAAACTCAAACGTATCACCGTGCATTTTCCTCTGCTGTTGATAATGATACTTTTCATACGCTTTTGAAACCGCTTGAGCCATAATCAACGTGTTCCGCGGAATCACATCCTCAGCCTTTAACAATACGAAATGGGTATCCTCAACATGCGACGAGGAAATATGCGAGGCAAGCCTCTGCCAGGTCGAGGGCGGAGGAGGCGGCTGACCACCCAAAAGCGAGAGAAATGTTCGACGCACTTCGTCAAAAAACGAAAGGGCCTCCTGATCTACATGCTCAGTGGCTGTAAACATGTTGCTGACTGCCGGATCCTGCATTGCCATTTCTATCACATCCCGGCTCTTGATCAAATCTGCCTTTGTCTGATAAAACTCCGGATCCCACCCCTGCATGTCACTACGGACTCCATCAATATTGATTAACCGCGGCACTTCCTTGACCACTATTAGCTTGGCTACCGATTGGTATATCTCAGGAGACCTTATAGTCTTTATCGTTCCCAGCGTGAAGACTACCGTGAAAATCGTGGCAACTATCCATATTCGGCGGCGCAACATATCAAGATAGTACTTGAACGCCGGCTCAGCAATGCTCTTGTCGGCCACCCGCCTGGGCACTGGCACTGTTTCTGGTTTGTTGTTATTGTCTATCATAGAATCTACCTAAGGAGCGGGCGAAAATGACGCGCCTGCGCTCACTGACGGTTTAATAAATTCTGATAATTTGGCAAATGCACTCGACCCAATAACAAGAGTGTCACCAGACTCCATGTACAGTGGCGCCCTGCCCCCCCGAGCCATTGCCGTAATATCTATGGTCACCATCTTTTGCCCTTTAGGTGTCTGCCTCAAAAGCCAGCTGTTCTCAGCCCGGGCAGTCGCCGTAAGACCACCAGCCAACCCCACAGCATCAAGCGCACTTATCCTTCCCTTGCCTGCAATATCAAACGAACCGGGTCTGTTCACATAACCTAAAACGCAAATGTAATTGCTCTTTCGCGGCTGAACAGTGATAATATCACCCCTCTGTACCCATAGATTCGAACGTAAATCACCGTTATCTATTAACTGTTTAAGATCCACCACGATTAAGCTGTTTGTCTCACTCCCACCACCAAGAACAGCCGTCTTCATGCTCTGCTTACCGCGAACCAACAACAGCTCATCCCCGGATTTCATATCAAGCCCATCAGCCTGCGCCAATATTTCCAACAGGGTTCGCCTGTCACGCTTCATATAGTAAACACCCGGCTTCGACACCGCACCGGTTATCACAACTCCCGCACTTTTGTATTCGGCAATCTTCAAGGCAACACTAGGATTTTTAATGTATCCAGCCGAGAGATGATCACTGATCGCCTTTTCCGCTTCCTGCAGATTCAAACCTGATATCTTGACCTTCCCCGCCCAGGAGAGATTGATCATGCCGTCGTTACCGACAGTCCGGAGCAAAGTACTGGGCTTACCGGGTGTTTCAAAAGACAGAATCTCAAGCTGAACAGCATCCTCAGGACCAATATGATAATCCGGTTTCTCGTCAGGCGACTGAAGCTGCCACTCGGCGAGCGCCTTGGCAAACTTCCGCGACCTGTCCAACGCCAACGCCTCTTCAGTACTATCTATATACGGCTTCCCCGAATCCATCAAATCAGATATTGGACTATGCATAGGCCGGCCAAAATCCTGATGACTGCACCCGGAAATACAAAGCAGGGGGATTGCCAGTAACAAAAGAAAATTATTAACGCTTTTCAAAAACATATAACTACACCACAACTCTATTAACACAGTAGGATTTTATACTATAGTATAGGCAAATGCCAAAGGATAAAATGGAAAAGATGGCGGAAGGGTGCAGGACAGGAAAGTTACAAATTCATAAAAAA
>JAUUYL010000010.1 GCA_030590485.1 Lentisphaerota bacterium
CCGAACATAACGCCGCCATCCAGATGCCATTGATTTCCCTGTATAATTTTGTAGCTCATGCCGGGAAGAATAGAGTGTCAAATGTCGAGTGTCGAGTGAATTAAGGATTGATGAGGGGTGGCGCAAAGCGAATGGTTAATGGTTGGATGGTTTATGGTTGTGAGATGCTTCGACAAGCTCAGCATGACCAAACGCTTAATGAATTGTCATCCTGAGCGAAGCCGAAGGATTCGTCGCCTGCCACTTCTCTATTTCTTGCATGCGGGGAGTTGGGGTGCCTTTTTGATTGGCAACTCAAATCCGCTTCTCTTGCATGCTTTAACTAGACGGCTGTAAGCCTGATATACGGTGCGGCCTTCGGTCATGTGGTTTTTGCAGATAGTTGCATAGCCTTTACGGTTAGCAATTCTGAAAAACTGGACATCTCTGGTGCTGAGCTTCTTTAACGGTTTTACTTGTTTCTTTGCCATATTACACCTCGCTTATTCCATGAACTCTTTCATATAAGGCTCGATTCCCAAAAGCTTCGCAGAATAGGGTCGCTCATCAAACAGGTATACGGCATATCCTCCATGGCCGCCGCCGCTATATTTCTTCGCCTTCTCGCCATATGAGGGTAGGTGCTCCATGCCTTCTTTGAGCTGAACCTCATGAGTTATGTTAATAGCCTCGGCCAGCATATCAACATCACTATTGATAACAGCTTCACGTCCAATGACGCTACCCTTAGCCAGTAAATCGTAATCTCTATCTGTGTCAGCAAGGTCCTTGGTCGTATGCGGCTTGCCGGTCCAGTAAATGGCCATCTTACCATGAAGAAACATCGGGTTGACTTTTATGTCCAATACCGGCCTTTTCCCTGAGCGCCATACACAGAGCCCGGTTTCTTTTATTACAACTGGATCTTGCCAACCGACATTCATTGCAAGTTCTGAAGCAACACCGTCTCTAGCCATCAATAATGCGTGGGCTCCTGAGCCTCCAAGTCCAGCACAGGTCTCATACGGCCAATGATAAAGGCTGACCATTGGTGAGACCGAACAATTAACGATATAGGCACCCGGTCTTGCAAATCTAGGGACATCGAGCCAGCCACCCGCAAGGTCAACACGCACAGGTGCCTCTGCAGGCGCATGCAGTCTGTCGAATATCTCAGTAGTGGAGATCTTGTTGTAACTGAGGGTCTTGTTCAGGCGAACATATTCAGCGCCGGTCTTCTTGCAGAGAGCGCGTTTTGCATTTCCGTATTGATCGTCTTCTGTTACGGCTAATACCTGTGGTTTTGCCTTTATAAACTCAGTCACAAAATTCAGCCCCATCTCCAGGTCGCCGCCAACGACCACTTCGTCGACCATATCCAAAGCTCGAACAACATGAAGCTTGTGATCAAGCGGAATAAACGCGCGCCTTCTCTTGTGCATGAAGAGAACTTCTTCAGTTGGGATACATACAGTAAGATGATCACCAAGCTTTTTAGCCTGATTAAAAAACTCAATATGACCACCATGAATGATGTCAAATACGCCGGATACAAAAACCTTTTTCATATGGGGCTATTCTGGCAAGAAACGCTATGGATGGTCAAGTCAGATCAGCGATTCTCATTTTGGCCGCCCTCGTCCTCTAATGATGGGTTCGGAGCGAGGTATGGGATGTCGAGGCGGTCAATACCTATAGTCCTATTATTTTTAGGTTTCTTGACCCAGGTCAATGTTTTGGAAGAAGAAATCTTGTATTATGTCTGAAAATGAATTTGTATAAGTTAGAAGTTGCAGTGGCGTTTGGCAATTGACGAAGGTGGCGTGGGTATGTCAATAGGTGAGAGCATGAAGATCAGACCATATAGATTGATTGTTATAATGTCGGGAGTGGTATTTTTTTCTTCCTGCGCGCATTTGCCTGAAGCACAGCGTGATATTCCTGTCGTCATTCCGGAAGGCTATGCGTTCGAGACGGAGGGAGATGCTTATCCTGATCGTTGGTGGACGGTTTTTGAGGATGAACAACTGGAGAAGTTGGTTACGGAAGCACTTGGTGGCAATTTCGGGCTGAAGCAAGCTCGCTATCGACTTGAGCAGGCGAATGCTATTGCGCTTAAAGCTGGAGCTGAACAGATTCCTGATGTGTCAATTGGCGGCAATGCTGCGCGTTTACGATCGCTTCAGGTGGATCCGACAGGAGCCAAGAGTGTTCGATCTACAGATCATTTCGGACTGAATCTAGCTGCATCGTATGAAATTGATTTATGGGGGCGGATCGGAGCGACGAAGAGGGCGGCTGTTCTTGACGCGCAAACGGCGCACGATATTTTAGATACAGCGGCTATGACGTTGGTGGCGCAGACCACGGATACCTGGTACCAAATCGCGGCTTTCCAGGAGCGGTTATCATTGCTGAAAAGCCAGGTCAAGAGCAATGAGGACCAGCTTCGATTGCAGGAATTACGGTTTAACAATGGGCAGACTACGGCGTTGGACGTTTTGCGGCAGCGTGAACAGTTGGCGGCTCTACGGACGCTCTTGCCGCGTCTGGAGGCAATTCTGCAAACCATGCGCCATCAGCTGGCAGTCCTATTAGGTCGCGCCCCGCAAATAACCGAGGATCTTGTTCCGTCTCTGTGGCCTGCACTTCCGCCATTGCCTGATGTCGGCGTGCCGGCAGGTTTGCTTCAAAAGCGGCCTGATGTTCGAGCGGCATTGAGAGCAGTCCGTGCTGCCGATGAACGCGTGGCTGCCGCTATAGCGGCACGTCTACCAGCGTTGCGTCTTACCGCGTCAGCAGACTATTCGGCCTCGGATGCGGGTGATTTGTTTAATGATTGGTTTTGGAATATTGCCGGGAGCATTCTCGCGCCTGTTCTGGACGGCGGTAGACTTCGCGCTGAAGTCAAAAGGTCGCATGCGGCGGCAAGTGAGCAACTGGCTCGTTGCGGGGAGGTGATTCTGAATGCCATGCGTGAAGTGGAGAGTGCGCTTGTTAACGAAAGCAGGCAGGCAGAAACCATCGCGCGTCAAGTCGAGCAGCAGAAAGCGGCTTCTCAAGCGCTACAGCATGTCCGCGCCCGTTACAGTCGGGGCCTGAGTGATTATCTGCCTGTGCTGATTGCCATGGAGCGTGAGCAGTCTGTGACCCGGGCGCTGGTAGAGACGCGCCGGGAACTGTTGAGTTATCGAATTCAGCTTTATCGATCTCTGGGTGGAGAATGGATGCGCTCTGATCTGGGATTTGCAACTTCTCAAGAAGGAGAAAAAGAAAATGATTAATAAACGTATATTTGTGCCGCCACCGCAGGTGCTGGTCCCGCTTTCTGTATTGGTTGTTGCTGTGCTTGCTGCGGTCTGGTTTATCAAGACAAAACCTGCGCCCAGGAAGAAGAGTGTTCAGCCTATGGCTTCTGCTGTTGAGGCGGTGACTGTAATGAAAAAACGGCATAGCGTAACGATTACTGCCATGGGAACAGTATCGCCTGTTCAAGAAGTAGCTCTGCAGCCTGAAGTCACTGGCTTGGTCGTTTGGAAGCATCGCAATCTTGTGCCAGGCGGTATTGTACATCAGGGAGATATATTGCTTCATATCGACGCCCGGAATTACGAGGTGGCAGTAAAGCAGCAGAAAGCTATGCTGGAAAAAGCCGAGGTAGAGTATCAGCTCGAGTTGTCGCGGACAGAAGTTGCCGCGGAAGAATGGCGTATGATGAACCAGGGAAAACAAATAGATTCCCGTTCCAGAACATTGGCGTTGCGTGAGCCGCAATTGCGAGCGGCGGAAGTGGCGGTTAGCGCTGCAAGCAATGCGTTGGCCAAAGCGGAGCTTGATATAAATCGCACCCGGATCGCGGCCCCCTTCAATGCTGTTGTTATAGATGAATTCGTTGATATTGGTCAATTCGTGTCCTCGCAAACCCGTCTGGCGCAGCTGGCCGGAACAGATGCATTCCGAGTTGAAGTCTTTCTGCCGGTGCGGGATCTTCAATGGATAAAGTGGCCGGATAATAATGGAGAAAAAGGCCCGTCCACCATTGTCCTGCATGATATTGGCATGGCAAAGCCGATTAAATTTGAAGGACAGGTGACGCGTGTGCTGAGTAGTCTGGATAATGCCGCTAAAATGGCTCGAGTTCTAGTGCGTGTTGAAGATCCATTACAGCTTGCAAAAGCCAGTGCAGATAGACAGAGGGTAAAGCTCTTCTCCGGTGCCTATGTTAAGGTGCTTATAGATGGTTTACCGCTGGACGATGTCATTGAGGTTCCCGATGCAGTGATTCGTGAAGGCAACAGGGTATGGGTAATGAACAAGAAGGGGCTGCTCGAGTTTCGTGACATCGAGGTATTGCGTAGGCAGAATGGAAAAGCTCTCGTGCAAGGTAATATCTCAGGCGGTGAGCAAGTTGTAAGCAGTCACATATCCACTCCGATCCCGGGTATGAAACTTAAACTAAAAGGCCAGCCAACATCCGGCAAAGGCAGCGGCAATGCAAAGTCAGGCAAGACGGGAAAGAAGCAGAAATGAGCAGTGAATCACTCAAAAAAGGTCCTTTGGCCTGGATGGCGGAGAACGCGGTTGCCGCCAATCTGCTGATGTTGACATTTCTCGTTGGCGGATTCATGTCGATTTCCCGCATACGGCAGGAGGTGTTCCCTACTTTTGAGATTGATATTATTCGGGTGAACGTGGCTTATCCCGGTGCAAGTCCAAGCGAAATTGAGCAAGGTATACTATTTGCCTCAGAAGATGCAGTGCGCGGGCTTGATGGCGTCGAGCGAGTGACCTCGTCAGCGGTCGAAGGAATGGGAAGTATAGTTGCGGAGTTGCTGTCGGATGCTGACGGCAGCAAGGTTCTTCAGGACATCAAGAACGAGATTGATCGGATAACCTCGTTTCCTGAAGAGGCTGAAGAGCCTGTTGTCAGCTTAGTTGTTGTGCGTCGTCCTGTTCTATCGGTGATTTTTTACGGTGATGTTGAGGAGGCAACACTGCGACGCATTGCGGAGAGTGCCAAATCGGACATTGCGCTTGATCCGCGTATTACTCTGGCGGAGGTGTCCGGGGCGCGTCCGCTCGAAATAAGCATCGAGGTACCGCTTGGCAAACTGCGTGAACATAATCTGACTCTTGGTGCGATGGCTGAGCTGGTGCGAAAAACTTCTGTTGAGTTGGGCGGGGGAGGCATTAAAACGCCGGGAGGAGAACGCCTGGTGCGAGTGGATGAGCGACGAGACTATGGAAGCGAGTATGCCGATATCCCTGTTCTAAGCAGGCCTGAAGGTTCCCGGCTGCTGTTAGGTGATGTTGCGGATATTAAAGACGGGTTCGCTGATATTGACCAAGTCACGATTTATAAAGGTAAGCGTGCGGTGAACCTGACGGTGTATCGTGTCGGCGATGAGGATCCGGTCAGTGTTTCAAAGGCGGCTCATGAGTTTGTCGAGAGATTGAATCTCAGCCTTCCTGGAACAGTCAGTACGGCAGTTGTTCATGATCGGTCAGATATCTATCGTGATCGTATGAGTTTGTTGATCAAGAATGCGGTGATGGGATTGATGCTTGTGATGCTCGTGCTGAGTCTGTTTCTTGAAGTACGGCTGGCGTTCTGGGTCATGCTGGGAATCCCTATATCATTTGTCGGCTGTCTGCTTTTCCTGCCTTATTTGGATGTATCTCTCAATATGGTTTCGCTTTTCGCATTTATCATTGCCATCGGCATTGTCGTTGACGATGCGATTGTTGTGGGCGAAAGTATTTACTATGAGCGTGAGAATGGGAAGAGCGGGGTGGCTGCGGCTGTGCGGGGTGTGCGGGGCGTGTCGGTGCCTGTGGTGTTTGCCATCTTGACCAATATCATTGCGTTTCTGCCGCTTTTGTTTGTGCCCGGAATGATGGGGGACTTGTGGCGAGATATACCAACAGTTATTATTGTGATATTCATCATTTCACTTGTTGAATCATTGTTGATATTGCCGGCTCATCTTGCTCATCAGCGTCCTCAATCCGCAAGCAGGTTCTGGAAAGCCGTAGAAGCGCCTCAACTTGTACTGGGGAAAGGTTTGAACCGTTTTACGGAGAATCTGTATAAGCCTTTTGTGCGATTCACATTGCGCTATCGTTACTCTACGGTGGTAATAGGGCTGGCTGTTCTTGTCTTGACGATAGGGTGGTGGAAAGGTGGGCGGCTCCCATTTCGTCTTTTACCCAAGGTAGAGAGTGATCGGGTAACGGCAACTGCCACACTCCCGTATGGTACACCGTTCGAGAAGACATACGATGTGGCTGAACATTTACGGAAGAGTGTATGGCGGACTCTGCAGTCGAGTGGGAATACAAATGCGCTTGAGGGGATTTATGTCTCTACCGGCAGTTTGATAGGTGGGTTTGGCCCATTTGGAGGCGATCCGGTTCGGGGTGGACATCTCGCCGCGGTTGAGGTGAATTTGGTTCCCTTGGGTCAACGTAATATAACTGCTGCCGAGTTTGTGAAGTTATGGAGAAAACAAGTGGGCCCGATTTCAGGTATGGAGTCGCTGACGTTTAAGTTTAACATTGGCCCGGCAACCGGCAGCCCTATTGATGTAGAGTTAAGTCATCCAAACAGTGATATTCTGGAGAGTGTTGCCGCGCGTGTTGCCGAGGCTTTGAAAGAGTATGCCGGAGTTGTGGAGATCGATGATGGTGTTGAGTTGGGTAAGGAACAATTCATCTTTACGCTTAAACCGGCTGCGCATAGTTTGGGTATAACATCGCTGGATCTTGCGCAACAGGTACGGCATGCGTTCTATGGCGCTGAATCATTGCGGCAACAGAGAGGGCAGGATGAAATAAAAGTCTTTGTTCGCCTTCCCCAGGCGGAACGGCGATTTGAGAATGATATTACGACTTTGATTCTCCGTGCTCCGGGTGGACAGGAAATTCCTATTCAGGAGGCAGCGAACATCGAGCGTGGTCGTGCTTATCAGAAAATCAAACGCGTTGAGGGTCGCAGAACGATTAATGTTACCGCCGATCTGGAGTCGCCTAAGTATACGCCTAAGAAGATCCTTGATGACTTACAGGGCGGGCTGTTACCTTCGCTAATGGCGGATTATCCCGGCTTGTCTTATTCATTGGAGGGCGAGCAGCGTGAGCAGCGGGAATCCATGGCGGGTATGGCCAAGGGGTTTCTTGTGGCGCTCTTTGCATTGTTTGCTCTGCTTGCTGTGATCTTTAAGAGTTATGCGCAGGCGATTATTGTTCTGGTTGCTATTCCGTTTGGTATTGTCGGTTCTATTGGAGGACATATTATAATGGGGTTTGGCATGAGTTTCGTGAGCATAATGGGCATGGTTGCGCTGGCAGGCGTGGTGATTAATGATAATATTCTGCTAATCAGCACAGCCAATGAATATCGGAAACAAGGAATGTCGGCAAGAGAAGCTGCAATTCAGGCGCCAACGCGAAGGTTCCGCCCTGTCTTGCTGACATCTGTTACCACCTTTCTTGGATTAGCTCCTATGATTTTTGAGACGTCTGTGCAGGCGCGATTTATGATTCCCATGGCCCTGTCGCTTGGCTTTGGCATTCTTTTTGCAACCTTAATTACGCTAATACTGGTACCGTCGCTGTACCTTATTCGTGAAGATATTCAGGACGTTGTTGCCAGTCGATATTCTTGTTCAAAGAAATAACACCGCCCACTTTTCCCGTTCTTCTATTAATCGCTTTCGCTTGCAACTCACGCGAATTGCAAGATGCGCGGCGGAGATCTCGCAAGATGCAACACTTGCGCTTGTCTTGCCGACGGACTTAGCTATTACAACATGCTGCTGTTAAGCTAGTTGTGACACTTTGCGTAGCATGGCATGGTTAATGCGTATAGAGATACAGATGAATATTGGACTTACAATCAGTCGAGGGCGGGTGTCGCCATGTTTTTCCGGGGTCAGTCTTTTTGTTTTGGGTCCAGAGCTTGGCATGCAACGCCAGGAGGATGACACAGGAGATTGGCATGCGCTGGATTGGGCGTGTGAGTTAGCGCACAGGAATGTGCGTGTTTTATTGTGTGCGGGTATAGACCGATTTTTGTGGGGAGCGTTGCAAGGGAACGGAATAGAAGTTGTGCCTGATGCGACAGGGCCGATGGACGAAGTAGTTGCGCAATGGCGTGAAGGGAAGTTGGTTGTGCCTCAGATGTGGCCTCCTCAAAGGTGTGGCGGTGGACAGAGAGGTTCTCGCGGGCGAAAAGGTAGGCGAGGCAGATAACAAAAAACATGAAAGGAAAATCGAATGAAATTGGCTGTTACATCATTAGGAGAAACGTTGGATTCTCCAATAGATCAGAGGTTTGGCCGGGCGCGTTATTTTGTTCTGTATGATACAGAGACAGAAGAATGGTCGTCGCATGATAATCAGCAGAATCTGAATGCTGCTCAAGGGGCAGGTATTCAGGCGGGGCAGAAAGTTGCAGAGATTGGTGCCGAAGCCGTAATAACCGGGCATTGTGGACCAAAAGCTTTTGCGACATTGAAAGCGGGCAACATCGAATTATATCCCGGTGCATCTGGAACCGTAAAAGAAGCCATAAGTGCTTTTTCAGAGGGTACGCTTCATAAAAGCGAGAATGCCGATGTCGAAGGACATTTTGGAAGCGTGTGATAAGGAGATTGTGATGGGTGGCGGAGATGGAATGGGGCCGAAAGGGGATGGGCCGATGACAGGGCGAGGCCAGGGTATTTGCATTTTGAAAATTGACAATGACAAGCCGTCTATTGTTGAAGGTTTTACTGGTATAAACGGAACACCGGTTAGAATGGCTCGTGACGAGTCAATGGCTGGTTGTTTCAAAAACACAAAGAAGGAGGTTGATATGCCAGGTGGAGATAGAACAGGGCCAATGGGGACGGGAGCAATGACAGGAAGGGCTATGGGGAATTGTGTCGGTAATACGGGGCAAGGATACGTGACCCCAGGTGTTCGCCTGCGCCAAGGCGGCGGTGGACAAATGGGTGTTGGTCGGGGTCGTGGTGCGGGACGAGGACGTGGGTTTCGCCAAGGTGGACAAATGGGGTTTGGCCTAGGACGTGGCGGAGTTGCACCCTACGAGGGGAATGCACCTTATTCTTCGTCACCCGCAATGCCGACTAGAGAGCAGGAACTTGAGATGCTGGAATCGCAGGCAGAAGAGTTTCAGGGTGCGCTGACTGATATACAGCAACGTATATCAGAAATGGAAAGCGACTCAGGCGAAGAGAAATAGCAGTAGAATAGCTCATGAAGAGGGATTGTTCTACTCTGGGCTGATGTTGGGGCTAATTGTAGACGTTCCTCTTCGGGGGGTTGATGGAAGTTTAAATCAGGAATATGAAAACCTATAAACAATGTTTGTCATGTTTTGAGCGTCAGGTCGCTGACGTTTGCGCGATGTCGCAGCTTGGTGCCGCGGAATCGGAGGCTATACTGGATGTCGTGAGGGGGAAAATTGAAACATTTTCCTTGGATTGTCCTCCAATTCGGATGGCAATAGAGATTCATGATCTAATTCGCACAGAGTCGGGGATTGCGGATCCTTATGCCAAGATCAAAAAGATATCCAATGAGGTGTGCTCTGACTGCAGTGTATTATGGGAAGACCGTGTATCAATATCCAAGAATCCACTTGAGACAGCTGTCAAGATTGCTATTGCAGGTAACATTATAGATTGCGGCGCATATGGATTACGTAAAGTCTCTAGAAGTGATCTCGTAAATGTGGTGCAAGATGTGTTGCTGAGGCCACTCGAGGGGGATGATGTCAAAAGTTTTCAGGACCTTGTCAATAATGCAAAAAGTATTCTGTATATAGGAGATAATGCAGGTGAAGTATTCTTTGATAAGCCTTTGCTTAACCTGTTGCCGGTTGAGAAGGTGATCTATGCGGTTCGAGGCGGGCCAGTATTGAACGATGCAACCATCGAGGATGCGCGTATTGCTGGAATTGATGATATATGTCGCTTAATCGATACGGGTGACAATGCGCCCGGAGTTCTTCTTGAACGGTGTTCTGATGAATTTACGAGTATTTTCAAGAACAGTGATCTCGTTATTTCCAAGGGGCAGGGGAATTATGAGTCATTGAGTGAGATGTCCGATAAGACAATAGTGTTTTTGACAAAAGTAAAGTGCGAGATAATTGCTGAGGACATAGGATTCCAATTGAACAGCAATGTAATCAAAATTAGTAGATCAATATCACGTCCAAGTGACAGTTTGCTTCATCATAAACAAATTATTCAGGCAATGTTGCAGCGCCGGTCGTGTACGAGAGATGAAATTTCCAGCTCAACAGGTATTCAGCTCAATGAAGTGTTGAAGCATCTCCGGAATTTGGAACAAGCAGGGCAGGTGCGATTTGAGTATTTGAATGGCATAGCATATTACAGAGGAACACCAAATGTGGAATATGAACACGCCAACGTATAGGTGTGACTGAGTTGGCGTTGGACAAGATAAGGATTTATAAGAAATGATAATAGCAGTTGCAAGCGGGAAGGGAGGAACAGGCAAGACGACTTTTGCCGTGAACCTTGCCTATGTTCTGGCTGAACGAGGAAAGAAGGTGAGACTTCTGGATTGTGATGTGGAGGAGCCTAATGACCATCTTTTTGTGCGCCCTGAGTTTGCTGTTGAAGAGACAGTCACAGCGCTAAAACCGGTTTTGGATCAGGGGAAATGCACAGGTTGCGGCAAGTGTGTTGAAGCGTGTAATTACAATGCGCTTGCTGTGATCAAGGGCAATTGCCTGATTTTCAATGAATTGTGTCATTCGTGCGGTGCGTGTTCGTATGTGTGTCCTGAAGATGCCTTGACTGAGCAGGCATGTGCCGTAGGAACTGTCTCTGTTGCGCCGGATCATCAACCTTTTTTCTTTGCCCATGGGTTATTGAATATTGGTGAGGCTTTGGCGCCGATGGTGGTTGCTCAAGTTAAAAATCATATTGACTCGGAGTCCATTAATATACTCGATGCATCGCCTGGAACGGCGTGTCCGGTGGTCAAGGCTGTTGATGGTGTTGATGTGGCTGTTCTCGTTACAGAACCGACCCCTTTTGGCTTGAATGACCTGAAGCTGGCTGTCGGGCTTACCCTTGCGTTGCGTATACCGACATGCATTGTGGTTAATCGATCGGATGGTGAGGACGCGATTATTGCTGATTACGCAAAGTCTGCGGGGCTTCTGATTGCCGGGCGAATTCCGTTCAAACGCGAATACGCAGAAACATATTCGTCAGGCCGGATATTGGTTGAATACCATGAGGATCTGCGAGAAAACCTGTTGGACATCTATGATCGAGTTGTCAGTTTGAAAGAGGCACCGGTACCACCTGCACCAGAGCTCGAAGCTATCGACGTTGAGAACATATCATCCGCATCTTTGCCAATTGGAACGGCTCAAGACTATAAGGAGATCACGGTTATCAGTGGTAAAGGCGGAACAGGCAAGACAACGATTGTTGGATCCTTTGCGGTTCTTGCTGAAGAGAAAATTTTGGCGGACAATGATGTTGATGCGGCGGATCTACATCTTCTCTTGTCGCCCTCAGTGAGGGAGGTGCATGATTTTGTTGGCGGGAATAAGGCATCTATTGATTCTGACGTATGTGCTGGCTGCGGAAAGTGTATGGATGTGTGCCATTTTAATGCTGTTCGTTTTAATGGTACGGCTAATGAATTAATCGGCAAAACATACCGGATTGACGAGCTTGCCTGTGAGGGTTGTGGGTTCTGTCATCTTGTTTGTCCTGTTGACGCGATTACCAGTGAACCGAATGTGACAGGGCAATGGTATGTTTCCGAGACTAGTTATGGCCCAATGGTGCATGCACGTCTGGGAATTGCAGAGGAGAATTCCGGCAAGCTTGTCACGCAGGTGCGAAATCGCGCTGCTGAACTGGCTAGAGAGTTGAATATGGGCTTGATACTTGGTGATGGGTCTCCTGGGACGGGTTGTCCGGTTATCGCATCGGTCTCAGGTGTAGATCTGGTTGTGATTGTTACTGAGCCGACCGTGTCGGGCGTTCATGACATGGAGCGTGTGTTCAAACTTGCGGATCATTTCGATGTTCCTGCCCTGGTGATCATCAACAAGGCAGACCTCAATGACGAACAGGCTTTCAGAATAGAGGAGATTGCGGAACGGCATAAGTCACGCGTGATAGCGAGAGTTCCTTTTGATCGCAACGTGAATGATGCGCTGATGGCGGGGAAAACAGTTGTTGAATATGGTGATAGTCCTGCATCTGAAGCCATACGCGATGCATGGGTTGAGCTTAGTTCGATTATGGAGAGAAAATAATGTGGATTGATAGAATTGCGGATCGATTAAGGGGTTTGGCACGAGGGGATATGCGAAGATGGTATACATCGGAAGGGCGCGTATTCTTTGAGAAAGTTGGACTTCGCGAGGGGCAGACGGTAATAGATTTCGGGTCACGAAATGGTAATTATTCTATTGTTGCGGCAATGGTTGCAGGTGAATCGGGAAGGGTATATGCCATTGATAAGAAGCGAGGAGTTTTGAAGAGGTTGCAGCGTAAAGCTGTTTCTTTTGATTTGATTAATATTGAGACGATTTTGAGTTCAGGCGGCGTCAGCATTGAAAAGGTAGACAATAGCGCGGAATTTGTTATGGCCTACGATGTGTTGCATATGCTTGATGAATCTGAACGGAATGCCCTTTATAAGGAAGTAAAGCGTGTGTTGCGATATAGAGGGCTCTTTTCTGTGCATCCGAAGCATACAATTTCCGATATTCCCGATCGCTACTTTAAGAACATGCAGTTAGATGATGTGCGGAGGGAGATTGAGTGTGCGGGTTTCACCTTGGAATCTACATTTCGCGGCACATTGAGCCATCGTGACAGTTTAAGCGATGGCTGTGTCTTGAATTTCAACAAAGAATAATGGAGACGAGAATGACAGGAACAGAAGAATGTGGCAATTGTGCCGAAGATAGTTGCTCGGCTAAGGTGAAGCAGGCAGGCGAACGAGAGCAGGATTATCAGGATCGTCAGCAGTTGGCGGGCAGGATGTGCAAGATCAAGCATAAGATAATTGTCATGTCGGGAAAGGGGGGCGTAGGTAAGAGTACAGTGGCAGTCAATCTGGCTGTATCGTTATCCATGAAGGGGCACCGCGTTGGTTTGCTTGATGTTGATATTCATGGCCCTAGTGTTCCAACACTGTTGAATCTGGAGGACCGTCAGATTCAGGGTAATGGTGATGCGTTGACACCTATAGATTTCAGCGAAAAGCTGAAAGTTATGTCTATAGGTTTTATGCTCCAGAAACGAGATGATGCTGTTATCTGGCGCGGGCCGATGAAACACAATGTCATCAAACAGTTTCTGAAAGATGTTGAATGGGGTGATCTTGATTACCTTATCATTGATTCTCCACCAGGAACGGGCGATGAACCAATGGCGGTATGTCAGTTTGTAGAGGATGCAGATGGCGCGATAATTGTAACAATGCCTCAGGAAGTCGCCCTTATGGATGTCAGAAAATCGATTACGTTTTGTCAGCAGCTCAAGATGAAAGTCCTTGGTGTGATAGAAAACATGAGTGGGTTCTCTTGCCCTAAATGTGGCGAAATACTAGAGATGTTTCCGTCAGGTGGGGCTTCGAATATGGCGATGCAAATGGGGGTCCCTTTTCTTGGGCAAATACCGATGGATCCTTATGTTGCTTCCGCATGTGACGATGGCACTCCATATGTCACTCGACATGCAGATTCACTGACTACGGCGGCATTTATGTCTGCAATCAAGACTGTTTTAAATGGTGATAATAGTGATGAAGTCGTTAATGATAACAGTATATATAACAACGAAAGGGAGGTGAAGATTATGAGAATAGCTATACCAATAGCAGAAGGAAAGTTGGCGATGCATTTCGGGCATTGCGAGCAGTTTGCTTTGATTGATGTGGAGATAGATGAGAAGAAGATTGTCGGGTCTGTGACGGAGACGCCTCCACCGCACGAGCCGGGTGTTTTGCCCAAATGGCTTTCTGAAAAAGGCGCGAATGTTATTATTGCCGGAGGGATGGGTTCTCGTGCGCAGAATCTGTTTACTGAGCAGAGTATAGAAGTTGTTGTTGGTGCATCGGCGGACAGCCCTGAGCAGATAGTAAAAGCTTACATGGATGGTACGCTCGAAGCTGGGGAAAATGTGTGTGATCACTGAAGAGCAGAAGCATATAATCAACATTGCAAGCCGCAATCAACAGCTTGTTGACATGCAACAAAGGCATCATGAGAAAATTCGACATAGTAATTACAGGTGGAAGTGCGGCCGGAATACCTGCAGCGATTACTGTCAGGCGTCATTATTGGCGGGCAGGTCATGGGCGATGTTGCTGTTGGGAAAATGATTAATACTCTTTCTGCATGTATTCAGAAAAAAATGACTGCCGAGGATTTAGCAATGTTTCAGACAGGTACTCATCCGGCTTTGACAGCTTCTCCTGTCGCGTATCCTATGGTAAATGCTGCAGAGCTGGCTATTGTACAGATGAAATAGAACGCTGAAGATAGTAGAGTAAGGAAATCGAATGGCAAAGATCAGTATGGTCACCAGCGTTCTTGCATTCTTTTGCACGATATGCCCGTTTTGTATTGTCGCTCGGCGTTGGCCGAATAGTGCCTACGCAAAAGCACTTGTAAAGATCGAGAAATCGTGCCCTGCATGCAGGGCTTATGCAAGATTGCAAGGGGGCGCAAAAGAAAGCAAGTGAACATAAAGAACTTATATGACAATACTGCGCGAGATGGTTTTGTGTCGGGCTGGGGTTTTCTGCGCTGATAGATGATGAAATGAAGATTGCCATCAGCAAGTTGAATTCTGCCGCTACAATTATTGAGTCTGTTTGTGAGACGACAATTGATTCAAGCAAGTTTGTTACAGCTACGTTAGGCGACAAGAAGAAAGAAATATCGCTTGCTGTCAAAACGGGCAGAGGCCTGGTTCTTATCACAGGATGCGCGCATCCCGGGCTGGACAAGATGATGGAGGGCACCTGTGTTGCCGCAGGAATGGAGGTTCGCATTGGGGGAAACGATGAATAATAAGATTGAGATGGAACCAATAGGCCTTATTCATACGCCGTACTTTGAACATCGTGATATTCCGATACAAGGCAGGTTTAAGCCCGAAGTAGAAGCATGGCTGGAGGTGGAAAAAAAGTATGAATCTGGATTGATGGATCTCGAAGGATTTTCTTATGCAATCCTTCTATATATATTTCATGGCTCGGATAAAGTGATGATGACAGGTCGGCCATTTTTGGAGGATACATCGCATGGTATATTCTCCATTCGAAGTCCTCATCGTCCTAATCATATAGGTTTGTCGGTAGTGAGGGTTATCTGTGTTGATGGATGTTGTTTGCATTTCTCAAATGTCGACATGCTGGACAAGACACCGCTTCTTGATATCAAGCCGTATGTTTCGCACTTCGATAGTTTTTCAGATGCGTCAAACGGCTGGATCGATAAGCATTTCGAGAATGGAAAGACACCGGGAAGAGCAACGAGAAAGAATACTAAGGATTTTGAATGACTGCAAAACAGACATTTAGACGGATAATGAGTTTCCTTTATCCGCCAACAAATTTAGCGGTAGACGATTACGGGAGGTTTGATGTGAATGACAACGATGAATATTTTGGCCGAATGAACGATCCGACAAGTGCCGGGGCGATCAAGGGGCCTTGTGGTGACAGCATGGAGTTTTATCTGATTGTTAAAGATGATGTCATTGAAGACGTTAAGTATTATACGGAAGGCTGTGGTAACACGAGGGCTTGTGGTTATGCGATTGCCCGTCGACTGAAAGGCAAGGCTGTGGTTGATGCGCTCTCGATAAGTCCCGGTGAAATAATCAAATCCGGCGAATGTCTGCCCGAAGAAGGTCGGCACTGTGCCATTCTTGCTGTAAGCACAATGTACAGGGCTATTGCAGATTATCTTCTGCAGGCGTAAGAAATTGTTCTCTTCTGCGGAGAACGTTCTTAACCACAGGGCGTTTCATTTCTTGCGTGTCTTTTCTTCGAAGGGAAATGTGATTGAAATAGATGAAATAGACGCTTTCCACGGCAGTCCGGCAATTGATTTGAAAAGTTGAAAATGCAATAAACATGTATGGTGTTTCGTTATACAGGTAAGAATGTCGCAGAAATATCAACAAACAAAGGAGGTATAGGATGATACGCAGAATTGTGATAATTGGATTGACATGCATATTGGTGCTGTCGGGGCTTAATGTTTTCGCCAAAGGCGGTGGGAAAGGCGGCGGCAGTAAGAAACAAAACAAGAAACAGTCATGCTCGCGAGACCAGAAACAGGAACAAAAGCAGAAAAAAGAACAAAAGCAGGATAAAGACCAGAAACAGACAAGAACACAGAAGCAGAATGAACAACGGAATCAAAAGCAGGATAAGGATATGATACAGGCTTTTGACGTGGATAAAGATGGTAAGCTCTCGGAAAAAGAGAATGCGACCATGACCAGTACATTTAAGCGTTTGCCCAAAGGTAAAGCAAAGTAGTCTGAGAAAGATTTTTGTAATGTCATATAGGATATGCATCGCCCAGGCAATGGTGTTTACGTCCGGTATTTACTCGGAATGGTCTTAGGCTGGCGCGGTACTGTTGTTGTTCGCATTCTTGCGGAGGTAAATGTTGCGCATGCGAGGGCGTCGCGTCCATGTATTTTCTGCTTTAATGACATTTGCCCCAGGGCATCATCGTATTGCCGGATTAAATAATAAATGACTCTAGATAATTGTTGTTAACATCGTGTTTGTTTCGTAATTCTCGCTATATTATGGCGACAGGATATGAATCGTCTTTGTTTGAATGGTAGCCAATAGTTTGTCGCCTTCAGAAACCCCGAGCTTATTAAACGAGTCGTGCAGCATATGAACAACTACAGGTGCTGGGCCTGAACAATCAATGCGAATATATGTTCCACGGTTGACAACGCGAACAAGTTTGACGGGAATTTGGGTGTTTGTGTTTTTAGCATCAGAAGCGTCGAGTTTATCTAGTCGGATATTTTCGGGACGGATTATAAATTCAATGTGTTTATTATGTGTGCCAGGCACAACAAATTTAAATCCACGAACATCCACGTATGTCGTATTGTGTTTAGGACCTGGACCTTTTGAGTAGCCTGAGAAAAGATTCCCGCAACGCATAAATTGTGCTGAGAAACTGTTTCTTGGCCGATATAAAAGTTCATCAAGAGTTCCAATTTGTTCGAATGTTCCATTTCGAAGAATCGCTCCGCGATCAGCTACAGAAAAAGCTTCTTCCAGATTATGGCTAACATGTATTGTAGTTATCCCAAGCGTTGTTTGTAACTCGCGAAGCTCCATGCAGACCTTATCACGCGTATTTTCATCTAATGCGCTGACCGGTTCATCAAGAAGAAGCACACGTGGCTCAATGGCCAGCGCACGGGCAAGTGCAGTTTTCTGCTTCTCTCCTCCGCTTAATCCTCTAACCCTTCGTTTCAACAGGTGTTTGATACCGAGCATAGAGGCATTTTTCTCTACTTTTGCTGCTGTTTCATCTAAAGAGAGTCTTTGTCCGTGTAATCCGAAAGCAATATTTCTTTCTACGGACAGATGAGGGAATAGTGCGTAATCCTGAGGCACATAACCTATATTGCGCTTTCGAGGTTCTGCATTTGTAACATCTTTTCCTGCAATATAAATTTTGCCGGCTTCAGGCTTGTTGAGGCCACAGAGACATTCCAGCAAAATGCTTTTACCGGAACCCGGCTGCCCAAGAAGAACAAAGTATTCGCCTTCGGCCACATGAAGGTTCGCCTTGTTCATGCGAAAGTTGCCAATAGAGAATGTCAGATCTTCAATGCGAATCATAATCTTGCCAAAGCCTTCCCGCCAACCATACGAATTGTTCCCAGCGCGATCATGGCAACAAATATTAATAATAATGCAACGGCCAAGGCTACTTCCAGATTGCCTACAGACTGTTCCAGAAAGATAGTCGTGCTGAGCACTTCGGTTTTGCCTCTAAAAGAACCAACGAGAATCATTAATGGCCCGAAAATCCCAAAAGCTCGAGCCCATGTAAGAATGGCTCCTGCCATTATCCCGCCGGAAGCCATTGGAAGCGAAACGCGGAAGAAACTTCCCCATGGAGAACAACCCAGTGTCAACGCAACATTTTCAAGCCGCCTGTCGATATCATCAAAAGCACTTTTTGTAGAACGAATTGCAAAACTGGCGGAAACAATAAACTGACAAAGCACAATTCCTCTTGGCTGAAAGACAAATTCAAGCCCAAGATCTTCCTGTATCCACCGGCCCATGCCCGTTTCTGAAAAGAAGACCAGAAGAGTCAGTCCAGCAACAAGTGGAGGGAAAACGATCGGAAGATCCACTATAGTGTCTGCAAATAAATGACCGGGAAACCGATATCGACTTAAGGCATATCCCATAGGAATTGCAAAGATAAGCGCGATTACGACGGTAGTAACGCTGGTTACAATACTCAGCTGTAATGCGTCTCTGATAAAATGAGAGGTCAGCACTTTGATTACGGCGGCCTTATCAATGTACATCGCATCGGTTATAATCAGAAAGAAAGCAAGAAAGATGAACAAGACAAGAGGAAGAAATGTAATAGCCGAAAACGATCGGCCTGGCCAGCCGTTGATATTGCTGCTGATATAAAGTATGACAAAAACAAAATAGCATGGCAGGGAACTCCACATGACAAAGACAAAAACATTTGTCAGCATCGTCCATTCAGCGATATTAGCAACCACCCCAAAAAAAGCTGAGGCAATAAACAAAGCGAGTGATAATGATGCTCCTGTTTTGAACTTTTGCGTTGCGCGCCCTGTATTTTCATTCGCACAGTTTGTTGTATCTTGCTTCATTCTGGGAATTCCACTCTGTAATTATGCTTACGAAAGACACCTCGCCCGTCTTCGGATCGAAGAAAGCTTACAAATTTGTCGGCAAGCTCACGGTTGTCCGTAAACCTAAGTATCCCTGCATCTACCGTAGAGACAACATTCTGTTTATGAGGAATAGTTATCAGGTCCCCATATTTCGAATAACTGTGAGCTACCGCATCCCAGACGATGACCGCATCTAGACTCTTGGCTTGAATTTGAAGACAAAGCTCATTGACGGTGGCAGATTGGAATTTGAGGTTTGCCTCCACATCGTCCCAGGCAATGCTATTGTTTCTGAAAATATTTTTGGATTTGCGGCCAATAGGAATGTATTGAGGGTTACCTAACCCCAGTTTGATTTTCGGCCGTATCAGGTCTTTAAGACTCTTGATTTCCTTGGGGTTTCCTTTTTGCACGAAAATAGTTGGAACAAAATAACAAACCGATTTTTGAGCAATGATTAGTCCGTTTGTTGCGGCAAAATCTACATACCCCTTATCACCAGGAATATAGATATCGCCACGCTTGCTGAGCCTAGCTTTGGATATTAGAACTTCAGCCCCGGCATAGTCTATCAAAACCTCAACTTTATTTTCTTTCGCAAATGCCCCAGCAAGCTCTGCAATAGGTGGTCGCAATCCCCCTCCGCAAAATATCAGAAGTTCTTCTTGCGCTGGTTCTTTATTGCTGTTTGCTTTCTCCCTGCCGCAGCCTGACATCAACACAGACACAACAAAAACGCATAAAACCAAAGCATTCTTCAATCCGGTCTTTATCACTACACACCCTTTCATAATCCCTACTTAACATACCCGTATTTTTCAAAAATCCTTGGCCCATTTTTCCGAGTAAATTCCATAAATTCCTTTACCAACTCAGGCTGTTTGGAATAACTCAGGCCCATTACACTGACATTTATCTCTCTGTCGTATTCGTAGGGTGTTTTCACCACCACCAGATGATCTTTGAAGGTGTGAGCTACGCCATTCCACATGATTACAGCATCAACAGACCTCGTTTTCAGTAAATTACCTAAATTACTATGGCCTTTGGTCAGGCGGTTACCCACGTTTTTCATTACGGCATCTTTAATGTTCTTTTTCTCGAGAAGATTAAAAACCAATTCACCGCAAGTGGAATACTGAGGGTTACTAAGTGCAATCTTGAGACCCTCTCTGGCCAGATCATCAATACTGTTGATGGATTTAGGATTGCCTTTACAGACCGCGATCACAGGAGCAACAAAACCTACGTACACATGGTCAGAGTAAGCTCCTGCATTCTTGGTATAGTCAAGGTACGGATCATGCGAAATAAATATGTCACCCTTTTTTCGGGCTTTGACGTGCGGGAGAAGATCCTCGCTGCCGCCCGTAGTAAACGTTGCATTTATGCCTGTTTTCTCTTGGAATCCGGCTATAAGTGCTTCGGTTGGCGGCAGAAAAGAATTGCCGCAGAGAATCACCAATTCGTTAGTGGAATCATTGTTGCTGTTGCAACCAAACGATAGCACTGTGGCCAGCATGATTAATGTGGTTTTAATTTTCATACTAATAAGTTCAATCCTTGATTTGTTGATTATGTGTAGTGTCGCTGTTATGATTAAATATACTAAACAAACTGGTGACAACGAGAATTAGCCCCAGCAACAATGCCACTGATACTCCAGCGGAAAAGTCTCCATACTGGCAAAACAGCAGGCCGAAAATAGATGCTATAAGCCCCGAAGACCATGCGATAATCAGACGCGCACTCCATTTCGCGG
The DNA here is from genome assembly GCA_030590485.1 of Lentisphaerota bacterium. GTDB lineage: Bacteria > Verrucomicrobiota > Kiritimatiellia > UBA8416 > JAUUYL01 > JAUUYL01. The sequence goes on from JAUUYL010000010.1 coordinate 20,707, forward strand.
AGAACTGTGCAGATATCGTGGCTGGAATAATCAGGAAACAGAATACCACGACCACGCCGGCAAGTCGAACGGCTGCAGTAATGACTATTCCGCATAGAGCGTAGAAAAGAAAATCCCAGCCAATCACATTTAAGCCCGATTGGGCAGCAATATCATAATCATCCGATATTTTCTGCAATGGGCCACGGAAAAGCCGCAAGCAAATGCCCGCAAAGGCGAAGGCCAATGCTGCCCAGCCAATATCCCTGGCATTCACCCACAACAGGCTGCCTGTGAGCATTTGCTGAATATGCGTGTGGCCACAGGCACTTTTGCCTATTATAAACAGAGCGCCCGCGGCTGCAATGGCATAAGTAATTCCTATTATTGCTTCGATGGGTAATGTTGATATCCTGCGTTTTACGACCGCAAAGAATAGCGCTATAATCAATGTGGTACCAAATGCGCATACCGAAGATAATGGGGAATCAGCGTGCACATGAAAAAACATGTGCGCCGCTATTGCGCCTAGTGCTGACACTTGGGCTACAGCGATGTCAATGAATATGACTTCACGCTTGAGGACGTGAAGTCCGAGATATCCAAGAATGCCTGTCATTAGCAGGCAGGCAAGCAATGGTAATCCGAGTGTGGATATTAGGCCTGTCATGACCCGCCGCCTTTCGCAGTCGGCAAGAGAGTTCGAATGAAGAGTGCCACTAGAAAGACCAAGCCCATTGCAAGGAGAAGGCTTGGCCCGTACGGACTATCGGTACGATACGAAAAGAACAGCCCAAGGATACATCCTCCCATGCCAGACAACCACCCAATCAGCAATCCCTCTTTCCATTTGCGAGTAAACATTACACCAATTGCGGCGGGAATCATGAGGAACCCATATGCCAGCAGAACACCGGCAACCGGAACAATCAATATGGTGATGATTCCTTGCGAAAGGAAGAAAAGGAAATCCCATAGCGTTCTTCCCTCAACAGAAGAATCCGATTCTGTGTATTTTATTATGTGGCTCCTGAATCTGTAGTGCAACAGGAGCAGAATGATGTATATGCCGGCAGTAACGCCGACCAGCGGCCATGAGACCCATGACATTGAGCCGACAAGTGTATTTTTGAGGTCCGTTCCTCCTGTCGGCAATTTGTCGGCAAGAAGAAGCGATGCCACCAAAGCCATGCCATACATGATACCGATAATAGCTTCGTGAGGAATCAGTTTGTTTCTCGGTTTGATCACAGCCAGCAGAATACAGCCGACAAATGTAGCTCCCATTGCCATCATATATGAGGGGGCTGTTCCGTATTTGATCCCAATAGAAATCCCAGCAACAATACCTAGTGCGGCCAGTTGATCCAGAACAAGATCACAAAATATAATTCCTCTGCGGATAATATGCATACCCGTGTATGTGTGCAGAATCAAAACCACAGCCAACAGGCATATCTGCATGGCAAAGAAGTTTGTGATGCCATCAATTTGCGGTTTTTGTTTTTGCGTTATTTCAGACTCAGTTGTTTTCTCGATAACATTTTCGGTTAAGATCTCTGATAGTGCAGCATTCCGTAATGCGTCGATATCTGAGCCTGCGCCTTGAGCGAAGGCTGGAGTGTGCAGCCATGCGAAAAGCGCTATGACTGCACCGATTCCAGTTAGAAACCATTTCTGGTGTTGAACGTTCACTTTATCAGTCCTTGTGTCTTTGATGCTTCAAGTAAAGAGTTAACCCAAAGGTCTGTGAGCTTAAAATAGTCGTCGATATTATCCTGTCCTCCGACATAGAGAGGGACAATAACCGGTTTTGCACCAACCTTGTCTGCAATAGTTTGTATTTTGTGCTCATCAAAATAGTTTGCGGCCAGTATGATTTTGATCTTTCGGTCCTTCATCATCTTGATCAAGCCAAGGACGTGCTTTGGGGAAGGGGGGATGCCCGGTTTGGGTTCAACGGTTCCGACTTCTTCCAGCCCAAAGATAGTCATGAAATACACCCAGTTCTTGTGGTATGTCACAATTGGCGTACCGCGAAGAGGCAACATTTGTCCAGTCCAGCCCCCGAGCTGTGTAATCAGAAGCTTTTCTTTTAGTTTTTGTTTCTCAAGAAAAGGTATGAGTTTCCCTTTTTCGGTCAGGTCGCAAAGAATATCACCGCCAAGAATGTTTACCAATGGTTTTCCGAACAGCTTCTCGTCCATTTCATCAATGAACTTGTTTAGCCTCTCTTTGTATTGGCTTTCTCCGGCAGGATCGTTTTTGACGAGTCCTGCAGCAATATTGCGGGCTGCTACGCGCATATTTATTGGGCTACATGTCACGTGGGGGTTTCCGTATACATGGAGACCGCCTTCTGATCTTGACATGACTTGCGGTTTTTCGAGCATATGCATGCCTTGCGCCGCAGCGATATAGCCGATCTCTCCGCTTCGAACTTTCTTGTTTCCGGCTTTATCAATTACCGTTGGCAACCACATTTCCAGATCCAGTCCGGTATCGATAAGGATATCCGCCTTCCTGACCATATCTACAAAGGACGGCTTGGGCCGGATGAAGTGTGCATCCTGCTCGCCCTTTACAATTGCCTGTACATCAACTCTATCACCGCCTATCGCCTTGGCAATAACGGCATAGTCGGGAAGCGTTGTAACGACCTTTAGCGGATGTTCTGCCGCCAAACCATTTGTGCATATTACAGCCAGCATTATTCCAATTGGAAATATCTTATTTGTTTTCATTTTAAAACTCCTTAAAGTAATCAGTTCTCACCTTAACCGTGAACCCTTTGTCGTCAACCACTGAACAGTGCGTAATGCTGTTAATACCTTTCATGCTTATGCGGACCAGCAGCGAATATGCATTGCAGCCAGACAACATTTTCTTCAGGGCCGGTTCCGTCGCCATCCTGATGGTTGTATTCGACACGGTAATGAACGAATGGACTCTGATACCACGTGATATAGGGACTGGCCTGCCATCGATACGAATCATCTTCTGTGACGGCCAAAGGCGCCAGAGAGCAGCTTATCCCGTCAGTTGTGATGTAATCCGCATATCCGGCAACATCGGGCACAAAATAATCGCCGCGAATACCAAGAATAAGTGTTCTGGACACCTTGCTTTCCAAATAACTGTACGCGCCCCAGGCATTGATTGTGTCTTCGCCGGAACCATCGGCCGCCAGGATGTCCTTATCCATGAAATACGCTTCACTTCGCCATGTGATGTTCCGATAGCGCATGCGGTCTGTCGGTTCCCACATTACAGTGAAATCAACACCCAAGACGGACGTATCAAGGCTTTTACTTTCTGTTGCATCAAGCACCTGCCATTCGTTGTTTTGGCCAACAAGGCCCGTAAGCCCAAGCTCCATGTAAGTGGAATCCGTCAGATCGCGGTATATTTTGTAATGAAACAGACTGCTCGGCTTTTTCCCGACGTTCTGTGCAAATACGCGACCATTTTCTCCGTCAGTAACCTGTACGATAAGCTCATGCGAAAGACCGGCTACGCTCGGAATGATCCAGTCGACAGACACGCCGGTCTGGTTCAATCCGCCATCGCCAAATATTTGACGCAACGCAAGAGGGAAGTCCACTTGGTCAAGCCCGTGCTTATGCCAACGATTAACCACTCCAAATTGCTGGCGAAATTTTCCTAATGTGACGTTGACTTGAGGAAAAAGCCCGAATCGAGTCATGTATGCCTCTCCTAAATGAACATCATGTTCATCAAATGAAGCGGCTGCCTTGAATCGGGTATACGGATCCAGGTATGATTCGAAATGCAGACCTAATCCTCGAATCAGAAAGTCCTGCTCCGTGCCGGAGAAATCCACGTCTCTGTAAGACCATAGGATGTCGCCGGTAATACTGATTTCCGGGTTTAGCCTTTGGAGTCCCAATGCTCCCGAGGTGAATGTCGTATCCTGTATCTGTTCTGTTTTCTGCTTGGTGATCTCCGCCCTCGCCGACTTTCGTAATGCCTCGATTGATGCGTTCTCCTGAGCTTTACAGGGAAATGCAATGCAAGACCCGAAAACACAGGCCAATAATAAAAAATACTTCTTATCTGTCATAATAAGTCCTCCTGAATAACATAATGCTAAATAGAGTAGTCGCACAGAGGGTGACTCTATGTGGCAACTAGTAAGGTAATGATCGCGAATGAGACTTACGCGACAGGAGGAGCGCGAGCAGGGTGAGTGTGGGGAGTGAGTAATGTTATAAGAAGAGAATCCAATAGGTCTATGCGTTTGGTGCTTTCTCTTTGGATCCATGCAGCAATATGAGGGCAAGGTGCAACTAACGCCATTGTCGCAACTGCACATATCGCGCAGGTGTCAGGATCATGCGATGTGGTGTGACTGGCGGCATGGTCGCAATCGTCATGATGCATCGTGTGAATTGCGGGTACAAGAATAAAACTCGCGATAAAAAGCAGAACACCCAAGCCTGACATAATCCTTTTCATAGTCTTTAAATCGTATCGTTTTCTTCTGATAATTGCAACAATTCTTTTCGCAATTATTTACATTGTGAAGATTGTAATATTAAATGACATCGAACGGAAAAAGCTTATAGATGCCCTTATGGCATTGCTTCGTCTGTAATGCGTTCACACTGACACCTTTCCGCAAAGCGAACAGCATTGTAGCTTAAGCGGTTTTTCCAGGGAACATTGTTCTAGAAGCTCCTCGTCTTGCATCAATTCTCTAGTAGGGCCGTCTGCGGCAATCTTTCCTTTATGAATGATAAGTGTGCGCTCGCATAAATCTACGGCCATATCAAGATCATGAGTTGCTATGATCTTTGTGTGTTTAAACGTGCCTAGTAACGCTATGAGCTTACGTCTGGTTTTTGGGTCCAGATGAGAGCTCGGTTCATCCATTACAAGTATGTTTGGCGACATGGAAAGGACGGTTGCAATTGCCACTGCTCGTTTTTCGCCCGCAGACAGTTTGAAGGGTGGACGATCTTTCAGGTGAAGCATACCTACGGTTTCAAGCGCGTCGTAAACACGTTTTTTTATCTCATCAGCAGGGAAGCCTAGATTCATTGGGCCAAAAGCAACATCTTCAAATACCGTTGGCATAAATAGTTGATCGTCAGGATCTTGAAAGACCATACCTACCGTGCGATGAACTTCATTAAGTGTTTCTTTTGTTAGAGAATAATCTCCTATGCGTAATGCGCCCTCGGTTGGAAGGAGATACCCGTTAAGATGAAGCAAAAGTGTAGACTTGCCCGCTCCGTTTTCGCCGACAATCGCGACGGACTCACCGTGCGTAATTCGAAACGATACGCCTTGAATAGCCGATGTTCCGTCGGGGTATTTGTAATGTAAATCTTCGGCTTCAATAATATGATGACTCATGAGATGACCTCCGTAATAAATGAACCCAGCAGTTGGGAAATGTTGTAAAGCCTCATGATGATGAAGAGACCTGACCAGCCCGCTACGAATGCAACATCTCCTGAGGTAAGTCTTAATTGTTTCATAGATGGAATGTGTCCGTCGAAACCACGGCAACTCATCGCTGAGTGAATACGTTGCGCTCGGTCAAGAGATCGTAAAAGTAAGTGCCCTAGCATGTGTCCGAAAGCCTTCATTCCTGTGTCCTGTTTGCTGAATGATCGGCATCTCTTTGCTCTAACCATTCTCATTCCTTCCTCCATAATCACAAACAGATAGCGATACATAAATAGTAGTTGAGCTGTAAAAACGCGAGGAACACCAAGTTTCTCTAGGGCCAGACAGACACCATTAATTCCAGTGCATGCAAGAAGAATAAGTGCCGCTCCAACCGTCAAGATGAACCGGACGAGTATGGACAGCAGGGAAATCCATCCGCCCGCTATAGACCAGTCGCCAATGGTAAGGAGCGGCTCTCTGTCAAGAAAGGGATTGAACACACCAACCAATATGGCAAAGGGTGCCACCAGTATTATCTTCTTGAGAATATAACGTGCAGGGATGTCACCACGTGCTATAAGCGCAATCGGATATACAAAAAAGGATAGCAACGCCGACACTTCGTATTTGCCGAAAGAAACTACCGTGGCAACGAATACCAAGGTGGTCAATAGTTTTGCCCTTGGATCCAGCCTGTGAATGGCGGTGTCCTTGGTCGCAAGTCTATCCATCAATCCAATTTCAATAAAATGCGCGCCAATGTCTGCCATGCAATATCTTCAACCTTTCTTCCTTTTTAGGGTGTAACTTTGCGTGGCCTCAAAATATACCCTGTCAATACAGCAATAGACAGTGTTAATAAACCACCAATAAGACCAGATACAGTCGTTCCAGCGTCAATTGCCGGCCACTGTCCAGGGAGTTCTTCTTCAGCTTCCGATTCTGGTGAAGCAAAGCCGTAATCAGGGAGGAATGCGGTTGACCCCTGAATGCTGGCCAGTGATGCGTGTATCCCGTGCTCAGGAGCCTCCAGCTCTTCCGATCCACTTGTTTGGAACATAGCCCACTCAAGTCCGTCAGGATAACTAGATGCAAACCAACTTAGCATGCTTCCTGTGAGAGCTGCGACGGCGAGAAGTATAATCAGAATTCTCTTGATAGAATAACTGCCAACGGGTTTGGATTGAGAGACCGCACTTAATACCTCTGGCCGAGCTTTCCATACGAAAGCTACCACCGAGGCTGTAACCAGACCCTCCACGATGCCTATAGCCAAGTGTATAGGCTGCATCACGAGAGCAAATGTGCGGAAGGGTAGTTCAGATATGTCTGAGAAGACAGTCTCCATTACTACTCCAAAAGCGCCTAATTGCAGCCCGATGATTGCCGCTGCGGTACATCCGATGCATAAGCGTACCGGAGTAGGTTTGTCACCGACAATCTTTCTAAAGACTAGCGGATAAGCAATAAAGCACGGGAAGAATCCAAGATTAAACATGTTGCATCCCAGAGCAAGAAGGCCTCCGTCTGCAAAGAACAGTGCCTGAACAACAAGTACCGACGATATAACAAGAAATGCTGCGTGGGGCCCCAGCAGAACAGCCAATAGCATTCCTCCTCCCAGATGTCCGCTGGAACCAGTGCCTGGAATGGAAAAGTTGATCATCTGAGCTGCAAAGACAAAAGCTCCCAAGACTCCCATGAGAGGGATTCGTCTATCATCAAACACCGTTCTGATTTTTTTTGAACAATAACCAATTAATCCTGCGCTGGCTACCCACATAGTTCCTCCAACAGCAGGCGAGATTAAGGCGTCGGCCATATGCATAACGATACTCCTTCGTTTTATATTAATGCTTCTTGTTAGAATTCCATGGCAAGTTGTGTTGTTACAACATTGCGATCTTCTGTGTTGTCTTTAAATTCTCCATGCAAATATTCAATTGCAAGCGTCGCTGACTCCGATATCTTTATTGATGAACTAATTCCGTATTGTTTCTCCGGGAAACCGGGGAAATCATTACAACCCTCATGTTTCAGGGCTATCTCTGCTTCGCATACGTTGAAACGAATTCCGGCTTCTACGTTCCAGGCTGCAGGTTGAAGTTCCGTTTGAGCGAGTACACCTGGCGCGAAACCTTCAATGGCTGTTATATATTCAGCCTCTGCAACAAATCTGCCGATCTGAAGAGATATGAAGCCGCCAGCTCCTTCAGCACTGCTATATTCTATGTTCTCGTCTTCGTTATTCTTCGCGTTTTCAATTATCATTTCCTCCAAAGCGTCTGATTCGCCAATGCTGGAAATCCAATATCCGCCTATCTGCAGATATTTGCAGATGTTCAACGTGCAGGCTGCAAAAAGATCATTAGCTTTCTCGCTATCCTCATCCCCATCGCCGTTGAACGCACCCACGCTGATGTCGAGTAGCCCAGATGCAAATCCGGCAAGCATTGCAGATTCGCGAGTTTCTGCCAGCTCCAACGCAAGAGAATCGCTGATGAAATGGCTGTTGAAAGTCCCAAAAGGCACGTACATCTTGCCGACTCTTAAATATGCAGGGCAAACTTTGTTTCCACCTAAGATAATCATAGCTTCATCAAGATTGACTGGATCTGTATCATCCTCTTCCCATAACAATAGGGCGCGACCTTGAACCCACTCGCTCAATTCTGCTTCAATACCTAATTCAAAAGTGGCAAGAACGATATCACTGACAGTTTCTCCATTCTCCTTTCCGGTGTAAGCTTCCACTTCTATCATTCCGCCTACAGAAACTCCTTTTTGCAGGATAATGTTCGCTACGTCTCTTCTTTCCGCCGGAGTCTCATAAAGGTGTGGCGTCTTCTTTGTTCTCTCTTCTGCGAATGTTGTTATAGAGGCTACCAGTAAGGCGGTGACGCCCCAAACGCCTACACTTCGTGTTTTTCGTGTTATCATACGTGCTTTTCCTTCCTTTCGTGTCATACGAATATAAATATCGTAATACTGCTGTCTCAAAAAAAATATATGCTCTTACAGTACCTTGCCTGTGGAAGCGGCTGACAACGACGCATATTTGACGCCCTTCGTTGCTTTAAGTCGCTCGGCAAGTTCCTGTACTTTCTCCGGCTTCCCTCTTACAATCACAACTTCCAGACAATTGTCATGGTCCAGGTGAATGTGCTGAGATGAAATTATCAAATGGTGGTAATTGTGCTGAACATGGGTAAGTTTTGTTGAGAGGCCACGCTTATGATGATCGAAGACCATGATGATTGCCGCCGCCACTTCTTCCCCTGTTTTCCATTCCTGCTTCACCAAAGCATCACCGATCAGATCGGCAATAGCCTTTGATCTTGTAGGGCAGCCTGCTTTCTTGATCTGTTCATCAAACCTCTCAAGAAGACCATCATCCAGCGAAACTGTAAATCGAGTTAATTTTGACATAAATGCACCACCCAAGTATTACGAATTTTGTAAATGTAATACTTTGTTCTCTCTTAGTCAATGCTAATCAGCCCTGAGGTATTTGCGCTGTTATGTGGCGCAAATGCAGTTAAAAGTTATTATGTTGTCCGACAATCCCTATCGGACTCACCGAAATAGTTATTAGTAGCTGTAGCCAAGCAGGTTAAAAGGTAATGGATTTTTATGCGTTCTAAGAGAATCACCTGCAAGCGGCTTTATAACTAGTCTGCACACTGGGGGTCAAATCATGCAAACTCACAGTGACTATTAACTTTTAACCATTAACTCGTCATGGGGTAATGACTTTCTTGCACACCAATATCGCGTTAGGTCAGTAGATCTGCAAGCAGCGTGGCGGCGTCTCGAACGACTTTTTTGCAGATAATTTTATGATGTCTGCGTTCTTTAACTTCTTCTTTTGTTGCGTGGTTTTTTAGAATCTGTTTACATATGGAGGTGTCGTGTATTTGCTCGAAGTTTTGGGTTAACTCCCTGATTTTCTCATAGGTCAGGATTTTACTTTTCATGTCCTTCGGGTCGGTATTCCCGTATTTCAGGCCTAATACCATAAATCCACCAGTTAGGGCACCACAGGTACGGCGCAGTCGGCCCATGCCGCCCCCAAATCCAGAAGAAATCTTTTTGGCGTTTTCTAAGTCGACCCCAAACTCCTCACAAAAAGCCATAAACACAGATTGCGAGCAAGCATAACCCTCATTAAAGTAATCAACCGATTTTTGTATCCTTTTGTCAGGTGTTCTCATGAAGATAAATTACCATTGTTAAGTCAGATATTCTAGCGATTAAATAATGTTATCGAATAATTGTTTAAAGAGCACATGCGCAACGTGTCATTCGCCGAGTAACATGGGGGGGATTTGCCACCCAGCCGGCCGGAGGTCCGCCCTCAGGATAAACAGGACAAGGTTAATGCGCGTATTATGCCCACTGCTCACTGCCCATGCCTTTGGCTTGTAAATTTGTGTAAAACGCGGTTGCTAAGAATGCTGATACTTGGCATTCTTTATTTATGGTTCGTGTCTTATATCTTTTGATTTTGATAGCGAGTATCATTGTTTCTTCAACGCAAACTGTGTACAGCAACAAAGAATCGACGAAAGATCAAGCTGCTGAGAATTACTCTGTTGCCAAGCTTGAATTGTTATCTCGCGATGCACGCTGGGAAGATCTCTTGGACGGCGCTCGCATAGCGGCAGAACAAGATTTCGGCAACCCTGGGATTCTGGCTTACAGAATACGCGGGCTGAGAATGATGGGTGAGACACGCGAGGCGACGACACTGGTCAGTAACCTCATCAAACAATTCCCGAATAACCCTAACCTACTTCTAGAACAAGCTTGGCTCAAAGCCTTGCATGGCAACTGGCAAGGGGCATTGGACGATGCTCAGCGAGCACAGGAATTCCAATCAACATCAACAGAAATATTTATGGTAAAAGGTATAGCATACCGGGAATTGAAAAAATGGGATCAGGTTCTTAAAACTTTCACTACTGCCATATCCCAACAGCCTGAAAACCCCCTGAATTTTTTAAATCGCGGGCGAGCGTATATAGAATTAAAGAAATGGGATAAAGGTATGGTCGATCTGAAGCAGGCTGCTAAGCTCGACCCTAATTGCAGCGAGATATTCTTTTGCATTGGACGAGCCTATACAGGCATGAGCAAGCCAAGCAAAGCGTTAGCGGCATTCAACATGGCTGTTAAACTTCAACCTCTATCAAGCAAAACATATATGGCTCGAGGCGAGGTTATGGGCCAGCTTGGCAAGTGGCAGGAAGCGGCAAATGATTCATACACTGCCCACGTTCTTTGGTCTCGAGACCTTCGGGTATACCTTACTGCCTGTAGAGCTGCCATCGCTTTGGGGGACTGGGCGGCATTGGCCGCTTACGCCGAGAACGGTCTTTCGGAACATTCTAACAATAGCGATCTACTTAGTTTTTCCGGGCGTGCCTATCGGGAAAAGGGCGAATTTACAAAGGCCATAACTGCATATGACCATGCCCTGCAACTGGCTCCCGGCAACTGGCAGATATTGCTTGAACGCGCAACAACCCAATTTATGGCAGGCAACTACAATCAAGCATCCCAAGATTGTACAGCAGCTTTACGCCTTCGCCCTTCAGCATTGGCCTATTCCATGCGGGCTTTCAGCCGACTTAAAAGAGGTAAACTTGATGACGCATACGACGATTGTACTAATGCGATTACTTTGCAACCGGAAACAGTTACAGCACTGCTTGTTAGAGCCAATATATACCTTGAGTGGAAAAAGATTCCTAAAGCCTTGGCTGACAGTCGACAGGCGCTGAAGCTGGATTCAAGTCAGGCATGGACAAACATCACTCTAGGTAAAGCTCTCTATGCCTCAGGTCAACACGAAAAAGCCCTTGCATATTTCAACCAGGGCATAACCATCGTACCCAATGACGTCCATTCGTATTTATTCAGAGGTAAATGCTATGCGGCTCTTGGCAATAACAAGATGGCCCGGGTCGACCTTAATAAAGTTATCACTCTTGATTCTACTCTGCGAGAAGAAGCAGAGAAAACGCTCACTACTTTAAATTAAAGGAAAGATATGTCACGTTTCTTGATAAGACTTTGCCTGTTCAGTTTGTCGGCAGGCTTTCTGTTTGTCTGTATAAACGCTCATGCATCTGGATTTGACAGGGGAGTCGGTGGAAGCAGCAGTGCACTCTCTCAATTCAACAAGATCTCCGGTGGAAATATCTCACGCCCACCGATCATGAAAAATCATGTCCCATCTTCGGCTATTCCTGACGCGTCGGCCATAAACGCTTTAGCCACCGGCATGATGTTGTTTCAGATGATTGAGGCAATGAGCAATGGTCAGCAGCAGCAAGCCGACCTTGCTCGAGCTCAAGCTGAGGCAGAAAGACAACGTCAACTCGAAGAAAAGAGATTGCGTGTTCAGAGAGCGGTGTGGGCCAACAAATTAAGGGAGATCTGGGATAAAGATGAAAAAGTTATCGCCGACAGTCTTGACGGCTCATTTGACCTGCCGGGAGACAACCAAGTATATAGGGATTTTTTCGGTATCAGAACTACAACGCCCTCTGAGTTTAATGCAATTGAGAGCTCTGACCTTAGTGTAACTGAGCCATTTGGCTCAGGTGCCACAGCTTCTCTGTTAACAACAGAGAAAAGTGCCGCTGAGGCAGGGCGATGGTACAGGAAGCGCACTCAATGCTACACATCTGATATACAGAAGGCGATTTTGCAAGACGGCTCTGTCTCTGTTCGCGATGCAATCCTTGACATAGTAAAAGAGGTTCTCATTCCAAATAAATATCGTAACGCTGAAAACGCCATTGATCACGGTAAAAATGTTGATGAACTCATTGTTAATCTACTCAAAGCAATGGGACCAGAGCGCTTAGTCAAAGTGCTGGTAAATGGCAGTGCTGCCGAGCACCAGGAGATCGCAGACGACCTCAATATGGTTGCTAATAAATTTTACGCTGCGGCAAAGAAGACAGGAGGAATTAGCTCTGGTCGTTTATCTCTTCTTCAGGACTTTATCGATGTATTCAAATCAACTACCACCAAGAAGACTTACTATGATATGCGTACCGGCGTGCAATATCCGTGAGAATTAGACTGTTCAGCCCATTGCTGCTATCCGCATTTTTATGGCCCGCAAGATTGGCTTAAGCACCTCAATACGTTGACGGAACAGAATAGACATTCCTCGATCAGGCCCAGGATCACCATTGCCTTTTTCAACAATTTGCTGAGCTCTATCCTTAGCTCGTTCACTTGCCTCGTTCAAACTCAGTATATTCTTCTCAATCCTGGTTGTTAGTGCAATAAGTTCATCAGCGCTCTTTTCCTGTAACAGGCTTGGCAGTGTTTTGTTTTTTGCTTCAAGAAGAATCCCATTGCTCCAACGTAGATCCGAGGCGGTAATAATTCCACCTGGCAAATTAATAAAATCTTCCAGGGGAGGCGATGCTGGTGTGTCGATAACGATTCTGGCTGGGCAACCGTTTTCAATTAAGGTTTTAACGCGGGTAAGGACTGATGCCGTACGGAGGTAGCCCGTGGTCGGCTGCCAACGCCCATCTTCGTCGCGCCACGCCACTGTTACCGACTCCAAAGGTGCAACGCTTCTTTTGGGTAAGTCCTTGTAGAGCAAAACATTAAAGAGATCAGCCCGCTCCTGGTTTTTAAAACCCTTGGAAAAGCTTGGAACCAAAAAGGTCCAGTATTGGCGACCGCCAATATTGAATTCCTTGAGCCTGGCGCGCCGAGCTTGATAAGCATTATCAAGCCGGGCAATATCAACGGTACGCAAAACATGTACAACAGCCTCGATAATGCAGTCGACGATATAATCCTGGTGCTTGGTTAACGAATATGCATCATTGAATGGAATAAGTAAAATGAGTCCATCTCGCGGCAGATCGCTTTTCCCCGGAAAAGGTATCAGCCCTAAGGGGCCAATGACACTCATCGACATCACCTGATTAAATTCGAATTCTTTCTTGTCACGAGCCAGAAACTCTCCGCCCGCATCCAGAACATCTGTTTGCACTGCAAACCCTCTGGATGCTGTTCCCGGAAAAGGTATTACTCCCAAGGTAAGAAGACCTGTGAACATTGCCGCCCTTTGCAGTGAAGAATCGTCATATGAAGCATTAACTTCCACGAGTACTGGCAATGCGGTGAAATCATCCGAAAACACTTTCGGGTAGAGAGCTCTGGCGCGCGCATCATAGTCTTTTTTCTCCATCCATTCGGAATATTTGTCTATGGGCGTGCCTGTACGGGTATACTTAAAGTTTAGGTCGACCAGACTGAAACGAGCCGCACCTATATTTAAATCCTTTTCCCCGGATGGGGGTAGAGTGGAATAGTATCTGGATGTGCCGCATCCGGAAAACATCATTATCAGTAAAGCTGAGTAAATTAATAAGGATAATCTTTGCATAACCAATACTCCTTTCATCAACAGTACAAATAACAATCAACACTAAGCAAGCATTTTAGGGGTTTGGGGAACACCGAGGGGAAGCATTGGTCAAGACGAGTATCCAGAAATAAGATTGATCAAGTCCGCGCAGATATTAGCCGGAACGTCCATCTGAAGGAGTTATGCGAGGCTTTCGCCGAGGTAACTGAGCAGGCGACCATGACCCAAGACTGTGCTGACAGTGAAAAAATGCCAAGAAGCAAACCAAGCGCGTTACAAGGAAACCGAAGCGTTCCTTAAGTGGTGGGCGATACAGGACTTGAACCTGTGACAACCTGGGTGTAAACCAGGCGCTCTAGCCAACTGAGCTAATCGCCCGTATGAGAAAAATGCAAGATATAGACTTTTGGTTTAAAGTCAAGTGTGATTTTGTGCGGTTACGCAGTGACGGGTGCGATTGCTTCGATTTTTTCCTGAAGCATGTTCAGATCTTCAATGAATTTGTCCTGCTGATCAGTTAGAAACTCACCCGCTGTTTCGCGATAGTACTGTATGGCTTCAAGCAGGTTTTCCTGGAACTCGGCCAGATATTTTGGCGTGTTGGCTGAGAGCTCCAGTCTCGCCCGCTCTGTCTCATCATAAAGATGCTCGAAATATACTCTGAGCTCTTCAATAAACATATGTGGCCGCTCAGTGTTTTTTAATAGTGAAATTCTGCCGTAGATATGGTCGACCATCTCGTCAAGTTTAACGGGCTTTGTGAAGTAGCCGATAATCGGCCCAGGACATACATTCGGCTTGATAGTCTTGTCGATATCAAGGTTGATGGTGGTGGAGCCGCCGAGCTCATGACATATGCAAGCCTTGGCTAATACATCGTCCTTAATTACTTTCTTCTGCTCTGCCGTTAAGTCGGTTAATTCGTTAAGGCTTTTGAGCTTAGCTCTTTGATATGTTTTACTGGCTGTACATACGGGTTTGGCTGTGACCTCGTCGTTCCATGTGATGTAGCCTTTTGGGCATGGCGCACCAGGTGACCCATCTGTTATTCTCTGCTGCTTATTGACTTCGCTGGCAGATGTTTTGAGATTCCAGTAGGGGATTCCTACTGGCGAGCATTTGCTGAGTTCCGTGTCGCGTACACCAGCCTCGCATAATCTATCCAGAGTCTCGTCGTCAACATTCACGCATTCAGGAACAAGAAGGAACGAAGTTCCCCAGCCTGTAGCATCTGCACCGTATTGCGTTTTCAGCATGTGATTCTCTTCACTTGTGCAGATTCCGCCTTGAACAGTAAACAATGTCCGGTGCGGTGCGTCTATGGCTCCGAGGTTTAACGAAACAAGGGCCTTGTTGTAAATCTCATGAAGCTTGGTTCCGAGGTCATCTCTTTTCTTCTTAAACTCAGCCATGATGGGACCCATCATCAGACCCTTTGAGGCAAATGCGTGTCCGCCGCAGTTAAGACCCGATTCAATCCTGAACTCAGATACCCAGAGCCCCTTCTTTGCAAGGAACTTACCCTGTGTGACTGCGGATCTGTAATCACTGACCTTGAGAATTATCTTTTTCTTAAGCTCATCTTTTCTGTCACAAAAGAAATCTTTAAATTCCGACATATAGCTGTACAGGTACAGGTTAATGCCTGCAGAGAAAATAATAGCTGATTTAAGTGTGCTTTCGCCGTATCCGCGCAGGGCGGCCATGGCATCACTGCATTCGTGGGGAAGAGGCTCGCCATCCTTGAACTTAGGCGCATCCAGCTTAGTCATGATGTTTACGTCTATACTGCCGGGAATAGCTTTCTTGCGAAGGAAAGCCTGTAGCTCAGCCTTCTTGTCGGCAATATTTGTTTTAAGCATTTCGTAGTAAGATTCTTTGAGAGGGGAGTCAGGCAGCATTTCGTAATATTTTGTTATCTCACTGTCTTTCTCAAATGGCGATGCCTGCAGTTCCTTCACCTGGCGATGCACCAGCTTGTCTACAAGGTTAAGATACGCAGTGATTCTTTTGGCTCTGGCATCGGAGTGCTTGTTGGTGATTTCTTCGTATGGCTCGTTGTTCTTTTTGCAATGATACTTTCGCACCTGCTCAATCAAGACGTCATCCACCAGGGAAATCACGGAGGAAATACCATATTTGGCTACTTTAAGGGGAGTATCAATAGAGAAGCCGGTTCCAAGCACAGGGATGTGAAACGTATGCGCACTGCGCTCGTCTGCAAATTCAACTTTTTTCTGTTCAGCCATACGGGAATAATAGATGGAATAAGGACCAAATGTCAAGAAGTAGAAATCAGCCGTAGGCAGAATACGGATGGGCACAGTCAAGATAAGTGTGTGTTTTTCACATGTAATATAATTGTTTCTATTCCAGCCCAGGCAACTTTTTCCTCACTGCTGTGCACCTGTCCATTCAGTATCGTATATTTTGCCTGCAGGGCCAGCCCATCGAACGGAGGAAGATCTTCCTTGAACAGATTGAGTGTATCCACTTCGTCATCCGGATTCTTTTTCCTGTATGAATCGATAAACGCATCTGCAACAGCTCTTGAATACGATCGATCCTCTCGGGGTGATGCTTGAATATAAATCAACTTGCTCATGATTATCCTCCATACAGTTTGTCGGTTTTTGCTGCCATTATAAAATCACTTTTGTGTAGTCCCTTTATCTTATGGGTCCAATAGGTAACGGTTACTCTGCCCCATTCGGTCAATATGGCCGGATGGTGACCATTTCCCTCGGCTAGTTCACCAACTTTATCGGTGAACTCAATTGCCTGTGCAAAATTCTTAAACTTGAATAGTCGCTGAAGTTGATCAATGCCGTCTACACTTATGATGTCCCATTTCGGCGTTTTTTGCTTTAGTTCAATAATCTCTTCAGCAGTAACAGTGGGGGCACCCTCACGGCAAGCCTCACATTTCAGATTGCATAAGTCGCTCATAACTACTCCTTTTAGCTTACCTTTAATTGTACGGTGCATTAAGTATGCCAACAATGCGATATAACAATGTCAGTTGTAAAACTCCAATAAAGCAGTGGTAATTGTTGAGATAAATGTCGGATAGCTGAGTCTGTGTCTCTTGTCATTGGCTGTTGCCTTTGCCTGCTGAGACAACATGGTACATAGCAGTGCCGTCCGGTAAACCGGGCCGGCACTTAATGGTTAATGGTTGATGTTTGATGGTTAATGACGATTAATAATAGGTGTTGATTTGAATTTGAATAGTATTAATTTGCTTATCGGGTGTAAGTGTAGTTTTATACTTAGAAACAGTTGAATACAGCAAGGAGGGACGAGTTATGGCTGAGAAAACAGGTACACCTCTGACACCAGTTCAGATATTGGAAGCCTCGTTACGGAAGGAGAAGGCGGCATACAGGTTTTACGAGGGAATGTTGAAGCGAACACAAGTACTCTTTATAAGGGATCTGTTGGAAGAGTTGCGTGACTCAGAGGCGGTTCATGCTAAAACTATAGAAACGAAAATTGCTCATTTGCGAGCGGGAAAAAAGATTTAAGAAGTCAGCGACCCGGCGCACGAGGAGCCAGAACCAGCAGTGCATCCGTAACAATGTTTGTCTGTAGATATTTTCCGCTTCCTCAATAGTTCGGCATCGAAATCGTCTATGCTTACGGGTGCGTCGTGAGCCATGGTTAATCCTATTGCCAGATTGAAGTCGCAGTCGTAGAGAGAGCCATCCCAATCTACGCATACCTGATGTTTACACATCAATGAGTCGAGCGTTGATGGGTTGTAAGCTTCAGCAAGCAGGGTCATATATGTATCTTCCTCGTTTTCCTGTGCGAGTTTCTTTCGAAATCGACCAATAGGCATATTTGTTATCGCGATAAGATTGGAAAACTTGATTCCGAATCGCTCGTGAAGTTCGGCTTTGTAAGCTTGTTCGAGCTCTTCCTGACTGCCTGGCAGAAAGGCGCCGCTAGGGTTGTAGACCAGATTCAGCTGCTGCCCTCCGTCGGTGCCATATCCTACCTTATTCAGTTGTTCAATGGCGTTGATGCTTTTTTGGTATGTGCCATCGCCACGCTGCGCATCAACATTTTCTTCGAGATAGCAGGGCAGTGATCCTACGAGCTTTACGTTTTGATCGTGAAGAAAGGTGAAGATATCCTCGTCATCGTTTTCTGTTAATTGAGCAAGGTTTGTGCGGACCTGTATATCCATGCCGGCTTTATGCAATTCTTCAATGAACCACCTGAATTCAGCGTGAAGTTCCGGTGCGCCGCCTGTGATGTCGACGAGGACAGTGTTGAGGTCGGCGGTCAGGGTAATGACCTTCGTCATGGTGTCCTTACTCATCATCTCTGTTCTGGATGGTGAACATTCCAGGTGGCAATGAGCGCATGAAAGGTTGCATTGTCTTCCGATGTTGACTTGCAGGATGCTGATATCACAGGAATGTAATCCCTCTGGAAATGATTTCGAGATTATTTCTTCAAAACTTATCATTACGTATCTCCGGTTATTTGAATATCTGTATATAGTCTATATAAGATGTTGCATTTTCGCCAGTGTTGTCTGAGTCGTTCATTATTGCTATCGAAGCGTGCATCGGAGGGTCTTCGTCGAAAGCCTCCTGATAATCTTGTATAATATTTATTTCCTCTGTCATCCATTTGCCGACATTTTCAGGTCCTGACTGAAGCGCAATCATAACCGAACGGCTTGTATATGGGCTGAGGATCATGGGTTTGTCGTGTTCTCGATTGGCCCATATATAGTTCAGGCTGCTGTGCGGTGGGTATTCCCCGTAAATAGCTTTTGCCAACTTATATTTCATCCTAAGCCCGAATCCTGCTTCTGATGGATTGTACTCGAAGATGATATAGACACGTATGGGGTAGTCGTCGCCTTTCTTGGATTTAGCGTTGCCTTTTGTGAATATCTTATCAGTTTTCCACAGCCACTTCACTTTAGGGTATTCGCTCACGTTAAATGTGTTTTTGTAAATAAGGCCGGATGCAGATGCATTGCTTTTAGTTTTTAGTACTGTGTTTGTGTTGTCTTTGATTATCTCGTATGTAGAGTGGCTGGCTATTTTTGGGAAGAGCAAGGGCTCCCAGTTATTGGTATCGTTAAAATGCTCCATAAGTAGCGTGTCTTGATCTTGTCCGAACGCTGGAATAAGCTGCGCGAGTATGATGATGATCATGAAGGCGATCTTCATTTTTGTCTCCTGTAGAAATCGGCGAGTTTCTCGGTCGAAATGCCTAAATAGTAGCCAGCGATCATAAGTTGATTTACAAATGTGGTTTGGATGAGTCCGAGTTTTTCCCAGCGTCGGTTTGATGTTTTAACGGCTTCTGAAAGTATTTTTATATGACCGGTTCTTTTTAGTTTTCTTATGATGTCAAAATCTTCCATTATGGGTATGTCCTGATATCCTCCGACCTTCTCAAATGTTTCTTTTCTCATGAATATTGCTTGGTCGCCGTAGGGCATTTTCATGAAAGTTGATCTGAATTTAACCATACGTTCTGTGATTCGAGTGCTCTGTGTCGACGGGGTGATGGAAAGGTGAAATGCCCCTGCCGCGAGTTGATTTGATTTTGCTACAACTCTAATCAAGTCGTCATATTTCGCAGGGAGTATTGTGTCCGCGTGCAGGAAAAGAAGGATATCGCCGGATGCTTTTTGGGCGCCTTCGTTCATCTGGCTTGCACGCCCTTTTGCCGAGGTGATGACCGTTGCGCCTGCTTTGCTGGCGATTTTTTTTGTGTCATCGCTGCTTCCGCCATCAACTACGATCACCTCAATATTGTCTCCAGCCGTGCTTTTGATGGTTTTTTCTATGAGCAAAGCTTCGTTCAGGGCAGGGATTATGACTGAAATTTTATCTTTTCTGTCAGGGCTGGAGTGTTTTTTCCATACCGGGAGATCTTTTGGATAATCAACATCGCTAAGAGGTTCGAGGCTGTGAAGGCTTAATGAAAGGTCGGTCGCATTCATGGCTGTGCTTTTGAAGGTGTTCTCGCTACCCCATGGAACATCTTTTAGAAGCTGGGGGCAGGGGCTGTTCAAGCCGATTAGGTAATAGCCACCGTCATTTGCTGGTCCAAGAACGACATCAGAGTCGTTCAGGGCTTCGAAGGCACTAGCTATTATGGTTGTCGTGATGTCGGGGCAGTCGGTGCCGATTATTACTGCTTTTCCGGCTGAATTGCTTAGGCTACTTGAAAAGGCGTTATTGAGGCGCTCGCCGAGGTCGCCTTCCGATTGGATATTATAGTCAAGATCATCACCAAGCCAGCGCTTAATGTCTTCCAGTTCGCTACCAGTGTAGTAAACCGACAGTGACACATTATTATTCCTCGCAGCGCGGGCAATTGCCAGGGTATGTTCTGTCATTTTTCGCTGAAGATTGGCAGCGCCCTCGCTCCCCAGTTCTGGAATCATGCGTGTTTTCGTGGTGCCAGGCTTTGGGAAACGAGTAAAAACAATTAACCTAGATCCGGCAGTTGACGTGGATGTAGAAGTGTAAGATTTGCGTTCACAAGACGTTAGGCGTAGGTGAAGGCACACCTGGATGGCGCGTCGAATCCTATGCATAACGTCTTGTGGGCGTGAAGATTGTGCTTCTACGCTGTGTTCAGCTGCCGGATCTAGGTTTAAGTGATTTGACATATGCCTGATCCAGTTGGCTGGATGAACATCATTTACCAGATCTCTATTGTATTTATCATTCGGTAGGATGTTAATCGTTTTAGTCATTGCTCTTGTCTATATCCATTCTAGTTGAGAGCGATTTCTTTGCTATTCTTGTAATGAGTACGGTAACCACAATAGTGGCGATAAATCCTGTGATGGTCAAGGCCCACTGCAGGGGTGATTTCCCGTTGTCAGTTGCGGCTCCAATGCTTGCCAGGTTACCGGCCAGCGACCCCATGTAGACGTACATTATGGTTCCTGGCATCATGCCTATCCATGATGCTATTATGTATTGTTTGGCCGAAACTTTGGTTAAGCCAAAGGCGTAGTTTAGAAGATTAAATGGGAATACAGGCGAAAGGCGTGTGAGTCCTACAATTTTCCAACCTTCGTCAGCTACAGCCTCGTCGATTGCCTTGAAGCGGGTGTTCCCTTCGACTTTACTTGCCACCCAGTTGCGTGCGAGGTAGCGGCCTACGATAAATGCTGTGGTTGCTCCTGTTGTTGATGCAATAGAAACTATGATGGAGCCCTTGACCACACCGAAGAGAACTCCGGCACCAAGAGTTAATATGGATCCAGGGATAAGTAATACGCATGCCAGAACGTAAATCACGCAATATATTGCTGTTCCTGTGTTGCCTTGTTCGTTTACCCACGTCAGCATTGTTCGAAGTAGTTCTTGAACGTTGAATGCTCTGAATGAGACCATTAGAAGTGTTATCACGATTGTAACTATAACCGACTTGATGTATTTGTGTTTTTTCTGTCTCACTTTAGCTGCCTGTAATGTTTGAGCAACAGCCTACACTTTCAGAATGCAACCATCAAGGAGTTGAGGTGATATAAGACCCGCCAGTCAGAAAGGCTTTCCCGGAGTACTTCGCATGTTTGCATTCTGCTTTTTGTTCGTTGGGCTCCCTGATTACCTGACCAACTGACGGGTTAAATCTCATTTTACACCTGTTTCTGCCAGTGCAGAGCATGGTTTTGCGCAGCCAGCTTCGCACCCTTTCTTTACACCGCAACAGGAGGACATGAATATCACAATAAATATCACTGCCAGTGCTACCGTTATTATTTTAATCTTACGTATGTACAATAGATTCATCACACCTCAGTTATACGCAGAAAATGTGCCAACTTCTAAAATGCCGGTTTTATTGGTTTTAGTGCAATGTAATGCGACAGAAGGTGTCTCAAATGTCCTATCTTATGTTCTGTATGAGACATTAAGCTGATATAGAAATGGGGAGGTAGAAAACGTTGTCCGAAAAGGTTTCGGACAACGAATGGTTCAAGTTAGCGGACGGAGAGAGTTCCGAGCCAGAGTGCTGTAATACCTGCTGAAATAGTTAAGAGTACGTAAAGACCTGCCCAGACTATTTCATGCTTTTCTAGCAGATATATGGTGTCCACTCCGAAAGCTGAGAATGTGGTGAATCCGCCCAGTAGCCCTGTAAATACGAGAAGCCGGATATTGGGGCTGAAATAGTTATGTTTTATTGCAAGAGCCATCATTACGCCAGCGATGAGGCAACCTATGACATTTACAGCAAATGTCCCGGCTGGGAATTTCCAGCCTGCTGTGTGATGCATGACTAGTCCACTCAGTTTGTATCTGATTATGGCTCCGATACAGCCGCCGAAACCTACTATTAGCATGCTTTTCATATTATGAGTTTTTGGCGAGGAATTCTTTGGCAAATTCTCGATAGGCGATTGCGCCTGTCGACAAGGAGTCGTATGCGATGACTGGTATGCCGTGACTTGGTGCCTCGCTTAGACGTACATTGCGGGGAATTGTGGCGTCGTAGACAAAATCTTTAAAGTGGTTTCGGACTTCATTGATGACCTGAGCCGATAGATTGGTTCGTTTGTCGACCATAGTCATGATAATACCTTCAAGACCAAGGCCTGAGTTTGTTCCGCTATCACGCAGTTGGTTGATCAGGTTGATTATTACGCTCAGTCCTTCAAGCGCATAGTATTCGCATTGCATTGGTACGATAACAGAATGTGCCGCGGAGAGAGAGTTCATGGTCAGTATTCCGAGCGACGGAGGGCAGTCGAAAAGGATAAAGTCGTATTTTTGATTTTTTGAGTTTGTTATGGGGTCGAGTGTGTTCCTCAGACAATGCAGGTAGCTGTCCATCCGCGCGATATCTACTTCGGATCCAGCGAGATCGAGCTCAGCGGGAATAAGATCCACTCCCGGAACTGGGGTTGCCTGGATAAGTTCTTCTGCTGACACGTTTCCTAAAAGCGCCTGATACATACTGGAACCCTCTGTTAGTTCCAGACCTAATCCACTTGTGCAGTTGGATTGAGGGTCGAGATCAACAACGAGGATCTTTTGACCTATCTCCCCGAGGCAGGCTGCAAGATTGATTACAGTCGTGGTCTTTCCAACCCCGCCCTTTTGATTAGCTATAGCGACTACCTTCATGCCGAATAGTAATAGTCTGGATTGCTGCAATGTTCAAGATTATAAAAATATGCAATAACGGGAGGGGTGCAGGACAGG